>CAZWVR010000095.1:0-9007 GCA_964637235.1 uncultured Bacteroidales bacterium
GTATATTTGATAAAATTAGATTTTGCAGGTAATCATATAACTAACAAATTGATAGTTAAGTGATTACTGAAAAGTAGGAAGTAGATACTAGCAGAGGTGAGTTTTAGCTCGCCTCTGCTTTTTATTTTTAGGTTTTTTCTCTCCACAATTAACTCATTCTATTTTATATTGATTTTTTTATTTTAGGGCGTTCCCGCCGCATAATCGCTAAGCCTCCGCAGCGGCGGTCGGGTGCTCCGCTTGTATTCGGCTCGGCAATGACTTGGCTCGCTATAAAACAAAAGGTGAGTAAATTCTTACTAATTGCTAAAAAATAGTTCCAAAGCAATATAAAAATGCATTTATTTATTGGCGTACGTAGGGCTTCGCTAACGCTCAGCCTCCGCCGCCAAGCGAGCCATTGTCATTGCTTTCGCCTCATATCGCTTCGCCCCCTAACGCAGCTTATAAAGCCATTGCCATAATTATGCAAATTCATTTTTTATTTTACTATCTAAAACTAAATTTTTATCTTTGCATACTAAAATCTTATGATATGAAACTCAAAATTACACACATTCATGCTTTGGAAGTTTTGGATTCTCGTGGTAATCCAACAGTAGAAGCTGTGGTTGAATTAGAAAACGGTATTACTGCTAATGCATTGGTTCCTTCCGGGGCTTCTACTGGTGAAAAAGAAGCCGTTGAGCTTCGTGATAAAGATCCTAAAAGATATAACGGTAAGGGTGTATTACAAGCCGTTGAGAATATAAATAAAATTATAGCTACGAACTTATTAGGTATGAACGTTTTTAACCAGCGGCTTATTGATTATCAAATGATTGAACTTGATGGTACTGAAAATAAATCGCGTTTAGGCGCTAATGCTATATTAGCAGTTTCCTTAGCAGTAGCTCATGCTGCTGCAAAAGCTTTGAATATGCCACTGTTTTTATATTTAGGTGGTGTGAATGCCTCTTTGCTACCAGTACCTTCTATGAATGTTATCAACGGTGGTAAACATGCAGATAATAATGTTGATTTTCAGGAATTTATGATAGCTCCTCATAATGCTCCTTCTTTTAAAGAGGCTATTAGAATGGGTGTGGAAACTTTTCATGCTTTAAAGTCTGTTTTAAAGAAAAGAGGATATAATACAGCTGTGGGCGATGAAGGTGGTTTTGCACCAGCTCTAAAATCAAATGAAGAAGCTATTGAAGTTATTTTGGAAGCAATTGAAAAAGCAGGATATAAACCCGGTGAAGATATTTCAATATGTTTAGACCCTGCAACAAGCGAAATGTGGCAAGATGGAAAATATGTCTTTTGGAAATCAACAGGTGAAAAGAAAACTTCTGACGAAATGATACAACTTTGGGAGGAATGGGTCAGTAAATATCCTATTATTTCTCTCGAAGATGGTTTAAGTGAACATGATTGGCAAGGTTGGCAGAAATTAACACAAAAACTCGGTGATAAAATTGAATTAGTGGGAGATGATATCTTTTGTACTAATCCTAAAATTTTGCAAGAGGCTATCGATAAAAACGTTGCTAATTCCATATTGATAAAACCTAATCAGATAGGAACTTTAACAGAAACTTTTGAGACAATAGAATTAGCTCGTAAAAATGGTTATTACTATTTTATATCACATAGATCTGGTGAAACAGAAGATACAACAATAGCAGATTTAGCTGTTGCTACTTCTGCTGGTCATATAAAAACTGGCTCTGCTTCTCGTAGTGAAAGAATTGCTAAGTTTAATAGGTTAATAAGAATAGAGGAATACCTCGGAAATATGGCAAAATTTGCCGGTAAAAAGGCTTTTAAAAATGTAAAAAACTGATTTTGTATTATGATTTAGATAATGATCCAGTCCCCGCCTGAGTACTAACAGACGGGGATTTTTTGTATTTAAGCAGGAAAACTTCTTATAAATTTTAGTCGTAAATTATTTCTGTTTTTTTTAGAAAACGTTTTAATAGATACCTGGTATAATCGTCAATAGGATTTCCCGTTAATATCAGGACCTCTAAATCTGTAAGGAAGCGAATGCTACGGGGTAAGCTTTTTAGATTATTATGAGCTAAGTTAAGCACTCTTAAATTTTTCATTTTCCCAATGGACCATGGTATAGAATCTAATTGATTATATTGTAAGTAAAGTTTTTGGAGACTATCTAAGTTAGCAATGGTATTAGGTATTGTATGTAGATTATTATAAGAGAGATTTAGCGTTTTTAAATGTTTTAATTTTCCAATACTATCCGAAATTTTTTCCAGTTGATTATGAGAAATATCCAGAGTACGTAGTTTAGTGAGAATGCCTATTGCGTCCGGTACTATTTTTATAGAATTTTGTTTTAGAATAAGAAGTCTAAGATTAGTCATATATGCCAATGCTGGGGGAAATTCAGAAAGAGAGCTATTGAATAAGTTCAACTGGAAAACTCTAAGAGGCATTAGTGCAGCTTCTTGCAGGTCTGAATATACTATTGAGCTATATCGTTCTAAGTTTGTAGTGTCATAATTAATTTCTGTATTTACTTTAACTTCTGTCCAGCCATCATCATTATTTTGACCAACTAATATCCATATATAAAAAGTGAAAATAAAAAAGATACCTACTTTTTTCATGGCTTTTGTATCATTTGATTTAAAACGAAAATTTTTATTGATTTATTTAGTAATTCATTGTAGAATTAGAAATTGAGGCTGTATTTTTATAGAACTTTTGCTAATACTTTGAATTTTAGATCTATTCTGATATCTATGTCGTGGGTAAGATATTCTTTAACTTTTACTTGGGTTTCTAATTTGTAAGAAGATTCTTTTAGATATTCAACGAGATTTACGTCTGTGGTATGTAGTGAAATAGATTTTGCATTGCTATTTATGTCATCTAAGTAAGCTATTTCTTGTTTATCTGAGCCGTCACTTTTTTTTATGTAAATATGAATTGATTTTAGAAAGCTAAAATCTTCATTTGTAGGGTTTGTGATTGTTATAGTTAGGTTTTCCAAGGTAACTTGTTTTATTAAATCTGGTGCTGTGTTATGATTTTGGTATTCTTGTTCTGCTGTGCTTTGTATAGTAGGTATTGGTATATTAAAAGGCAGATTTATAGGTGCAGTACTTTTTATAGTTGCAGTTGATGAATCATTTACATAGAAAGATACCATACCTTTTTCACAACCTAAAAATGCCATTATAATCAATACCAGGGTTAATGTATATAACTTTTTCATCATTTTTTTTGTAGTAAACTAAAAATAGAAATATTTTGTTGCATAAATATAGTTAAATTATTCTTAAAATTTGTTATTCTTTTTTTAATTTAAAGACAACAGGGATAATAAGCTCAGTATCAACAGGTTTTCCATTTTTTAAGGCAGGTTTAAAAGGTTTTAAAGATTTTACAACTCTTATAGCTTCGTCTTCAAGCAGAGGAGAAACGCTTTTAAATACTCTTACATTATCGATTGAGCCATCTTTTTTAATTACAACTTTTAGATATACTATGCCTTGTATTTTCTTTTTTTGGGCTTCTAAGGGATAATTTATTTTAGATTCAATATATTGTCTCATAAGGGAATCACCGCCGGGATATTCAGGCGGGCTATCTACATCAGCGAGGGAGTATATTTGTTGAGAGTATAGAAGTGATGTTGATGATAATATAAACATAACAATAAAAAATAGAGACGTTTTCATAGGTAAAGTTTTTTGGGGTTTAGAAACCGGGTTTACCTAATAATTTGAACATATTTTTTTTATAGAATTCTACACCGGGTTGATCAAAAGGATTTATACCAAGCATTATACCGCTTGTAGCACAGGAAAATTCAAAGAAATATATTAGTTGTCCCAAAAAATATTCATTTAAGTCTGGAATGTCAATAATGATGTTAGGCACACCTCCGTCTGTATGTGCTTTTAGCGTACCGAGAAAAGCTTTTTTATTCACTTCTGCAATATGTTTTCCGTGTAAATAGTTTAAATTATCTGAGTTGTCTTCTTGATAAGGTATTTCTATATAATTGGCTTTTTCAGTAAAGTTTAAGACTGTCTCAAATAGGATTTTACTACCTTGTTGTATGAATTGTCCTAATGAATGTAGGTCAGTTGTGAAGCTTACAGATGACGGGAAAATACCTTTATTTTCTTTACCTTCACTTTCTCCGAATAATTGTATCCACCATTGTGCAAAATATCTGAGGTAAGGTGTATAAGATACAAGTAATTCTACACTATATCCTTTATGATAGAGGAAATTTCTTATGGCTGCATATCTAATTGCAATATTATCTTTATTGTTTATGATACTCTGAGCCATATCAGTAGCGCCATTTATAAGTTGTTTGATATCGATATCTGCAAAGGCAGTAGGGACTAATCCCACTGGGGTTAATACTGAATATCTACCTCCTATATCTGGTGGTATAAAGAATAGTTTGTATCCATTTTTGCGAGCCATATTATGTAGAGCGTTGTCTTTTGGGTCTGTAATTGCTATAATTCTTTGGTTGGCTTCTTGTTCTCCAAGTTTGTCTATTAGTAGTTTTCTGAATATTCGGAAAGATATAGCTGGTTCAGTTGTAGTGCCCGATTTTGATATTACACATATCCCGAAATTTTTGTTTTTCAGGTAGTTGAATATACTATAAGTTTGTTTTTCACTTAAATTATATCCTGCGAAAATAACTTTTGGTGGGGTAAAGTCATCTGTTAATGCGGATATTATAGCTTTTGCTCCCGTATACGAGCCACCTATTCCGATAACTAACAGAATATCAATTTTTTGTTTTAGACTTCTTATATAGTCTGTGATTTCTGTAATGGCAGTTTTGTTAGTTTTTAATGGAAGTTGTAGCCATCCAGTCCAGTTGGAGAACTTACCGTTTATGAGTTTTTGTGAAGCTTCTATTGCTTTTTGTATATATTCCTGAGGAATTGGCTGTCCTATATGTTCTGTATTAAGATTTATGGTATTTTTCATTTTTTAATTTTTTTAATATATTTTTTCCAGATTAAGTTGTTTGTCGTAGTGTATCATAAAAACGCCTTGATTTTCGAAACCGTCGGTGGGGTTTATTCTTTTAAATTTCATATTTAGAAACATTTGATTTGTAAAAGGAGCTGGTTCAGAGAGACAAAATTGAAAGTATTTTCCATATCTTTTTAAAGTGTACATAAAATATTTTATGATGTCATATCCTCTGAAAGCATATAGAGAGGGTTTTCTATGGAATAGTTTTGTATAGTTTTTCATAAAACTTTTTACTTCTGGATCATCGTAGTCAATGAAGTAGAAAGAGGGGAAATGTATTTGGAGGTTAGATATCCATTCCCCGTCGATATTTTTAAAGTTATCCCATTGAGGTAATCCGAATACAGTTATTTTATAGTTAAAACTTTTATTTAGTGCGTTTAGGTTATTAAGGATACTTGTGACTTTTATTTCGTCTTTGTATGGAGCGATTACTATTGCGGGTTTAAGATTATTGATATTTTCTTTATATGGAGTAATAAACTTAGAGAAAGGTATTGTTTTTAAGTTTTGTGGTAAAGGTCTTGTAATATTTTGTTGGTCAATAGTTTTTTGTATTTGTTTTTTAAATTTTTCTATTTCTGGTGAGCCGTCATCAACGATGTAAATATCGGCAGTATCTTGTTTGGATACATATTTAATTATTTCGTCAACTAAAATGCTATCGGAAGGGATTATGTTGAATACAAAGGGGTTATTTTTTAAGATAGCTTTTCTTTTTGAGAATGGAGATATAAAATTTATTCTATATTTATGGGAATAATATCTTACGACATTATAATTTTTGGAATAAACAGGTCCTATTGCGATATCCATATTTTTGAAGTTATCGTTGCTTAAAATATATTTTATGGTGTTTGAGTCGGCTTTTGTATCGTATATGAATAGATGAATGTTTAATGAATCATTTTGTAGTTGGTGAATTCCGAGCATAATACCTAATAGGAAGTCATAGAATATACTTGTTTTATCAAAAAATTTTATATTATCAGGTTTAGCAGCTGCTTCTGCGCTTAGGGTATAATTTTCTGTTATGAATAGAGGTAATAGAAGTGCCACATTGAATGTCATATTTTGCTGATATTTAAATTTATAGCATGGTGGATAATTTGGGTCGATAAAGAAATTTGTATCTATATTTACGAAGTCAGGGATATTTTGCCTATTGAATTTTAGGATATATTTTTCATCTTCGGTAAATTTTTTCTTAGGGATAGCGAGTATCATACCGGGTTTTAAGTTTTTTGCTTGTGGGTTAAATTCAAGTATTTCTGCGATTGTAGTTTTGTATTTTTTTGCTATTTTAGGCAGAGAGTCATTGGGTTTAGTTTGATAGTAGTAGAAAAATTCATCTTCTCCATATACAGATATAGTTTCAACTTGTGGGATTTTTAGTATCATTCCTTTTTTTATACCATTGACAATTTGAGGATTATATTTAATTATTTGATCTTGTGAGACGTCAAATTTTTTTGCTATTGAATATAGGCTTTCGCGTCGTCTGCGGACTTTATAGTTAATAAAAGTTATTTTGTTAAAATTTTCGGGTTTATAGTTTTTATCTTTTACAGGGATTCGGAGTTTATCTCCGGCTTTAAGATTTTCTACAATTTCTTTATTTATCAGCAGAATATCGCTTTGTGGTACTTGATATACTTTACTTATGCTATAAAGGGTTTCTCCGGGTTTGACAGTATGAATATAATATTTTCGTCCCCATAGAAGGACGATATCTTTTGATTTGTGTATAATTACTTGTGCAATAGAATTAGAAACTAATACTATGGAGAAAAACAAAATAATTATAATTTGTTTCATATTAAATTTTTTATGCAAGTTCAGAAATAATCGTCTATATCATTGTTTGGGAAATCGTCTATGTCGTTATCCTCGTCATCGTCGTCGTCATTTTCGTCGTCATCGTCGTCTATCTCGGGTATATCGCCGAATTCTCCGAAATCATCGTCTCTATCAAGTGGATTTTTTAGTTTATATTGCATATTTTCAATAAGTTCTATTATTTCGGTTTCTGAGTATTGTTTTATATTTGAGACTATGTAGTGTTCATCGATAAAATTGCCAAATAGGTTTATATTGTCTATAATTTTATCAAAGATATCTTCGAGAGTACTATCAAGAGGGAAAAGCCCAATTATTGTTGCAAAATAGTTGCTAAAATTAATTTTTTCTAATTCACAAGGTTTATTTTTACAGGCGAAGAGGATTTCTCTTTTAAGTCTTTCACGTTCAAAGTCTGTGAAATTTTTTTTATCTTTTGCAACGAGAATGATTATGAACCTAAGTTTATCGTCTTTACCACCCAGACCAGCAGATATTAGGGTATAATTTTCGTTTAGTAGGTAATTTTTCAGAGTGTTTTGGCTTTCGTATTTTGCCAAGGCAGCCCAATCTTTAAGTTGTTCATCCGGATTTTGGGCGTATTTTTCTATTATTCTGAATATTTTAACGTCTTTAATTGCTGGGAGAAGGACTAAAAGTCGTTTTTTTAAGTTTATATCTGTTTGATTATCTAAAAGTTTTTGTGCTTGTTTTTTAGCCTCATCTATATTTTTTTTATCTCTGAGTTTATTAGCGAGTTCGAAATATTCAATTTGGACTTCTGGGTCAACGATATTTTCAATGACAGTGATTTTTCCGTTCTTAGGAAGATATCTTTTAAGGTTTTCAAACATTATGTTTTTTTCTTTTTAGCAATTTGAAGGCCTGCATTGTTATATTTTCAGGTGTAAGTCCGTATTTTTCAAATAGTTCTTTATAGTTGCCGCTTTCGCCGAAGGTATCGTTAATTCCCATTATTTTCATTGGTACAGGGTGATTTTCTACTAATACATTAGCAACTGCTTCTCCGAGACCTCCATATATTGAGTGTTCTTCTATTGTGAGGACTGCTCCTGTTTTTTTTGCGGAGTTGATAATCACTTGTGTATCAATCGGTTTTATAGTATGAATATTTATTAAATCGACAGATATACCTTTATTTTCGAGATATTCGGTAGCTTCTATTGCAAACCATAGAGGATGACCGGTTGCTATTATAGTAATATCTTCACCTTCGTTTAATTTGATAGCTTTTCCGATTTCTAATTTTTCTGGCATATATACTGGCATTTTGGGTCTACCGAATCGTAGATATACAGGACCTTTATATTGTGCGGCAGCGAAGGTTGCAGCTTTTGTTTGGTTATAGTCAGCCGGGTTTATGACTGTCATATTCGGGAGGCTACGCATAAGCGCGATATCTTCTAACATTTGATGGCTTGCACCATCTTCTCCTACGGATATACCTGAATGAGAGGCAGCTATTTTTACATTTTTATTGGAGTAAGCGATAGTTAATCTTATTTGGTCATATGCTCTACCTGCTGCAAATACAGCAAAGGTACCTACAAATGGTATTTTACCGCCAGTAGCTAAACCGGAGGCTATACCCATCATATTTGCTTCGGCTATACCTACTTGAAAGAAACGTTCTGGAAATTCCTGTGCAAATTTTTTCATTTTAAGAGAGCCTGTTAAGTCTGCACATAGGGCTACTATTTTATCATTTTTACTTCCCAGTTCATATAGGGCATCTCCAAATCCAGAGCGGGTATCTTTTGTTTCTGTGTATTCTATTTTTTTCATTTCTATAAAAATTTTTCAACAAGCAAAGGTAAAAACTTAAATAGAAATATGAAAATTTTTATTGGTATAAGCTTAGGGAGTAATCTCTGTTTATGTCTATTTTTTATGAAGGTTTGAGTAATTTGATTAAATGTTAAAAGTCGTTGGCAAAAGACAGATAAAATATTCGTGGATGTTTATAATACCCTTCTACGCCCCAAGCCCAATCTAGTCGTATGAAATAGCCGAATAATTTGAAGCGTAAACCCCATCCATAACCATAAACGAATGGGCTTCGTTTTACGTCTGCGCGGATAGTTATAGCTCCTCTGTGGACTATTTGAGTATTATA
>CAZWVR010000096.1:0-8856 GCA_964637235.1 uncultured Bacteroidales bacterium
AAGCCGTATTTTTCCTCACCAACCCGTTTGAGGAAGTTAATCAATACTTCGGCAAGAATAGGGCCAGAACCACCGCCTACTATTATGCCTATCTTTTCCACGAATAAAAAATAGTTTTATGCATAAAAATATAAAATTACCCAAAGAAAACAAAAATTTTATTGATAAAAAGGATATTTTTATAACTTGCTTTAAATAATTAATAAACAGATAGAAATGAAACTTGCTGATATTCAGTTAATTTATAATAAAAACTTTGATAAAACAAATACTGAAAAAATACTAAACGCAATAGAAAAATTCCTTTCACAAAAGGAAATAGATCATCAGATATTAAAAGATTTTCTACGTATAAGTCGTAAGCCATCTTTTCTAAGAGCCCTCGGTAGTGATGCAAAAAGAATTCAATGGGCGGAACTAACTTTTAAAATAATACGAAAAATCAATTTTACTTTTCATGATTTATTTATGCAGAGATTACAAGAACATCCTAAAAAAAGTCTTTTTTTAGAAAAAACACTACGACGATATAGGAAATGGTCTTATGAACAAATATATAATCGTATAAAAGAAACAGCAGCGTTCTTTTGGTATCATAGCCAAAAAAGACCTAAGGTTCTGATTTTTATGGAAAACAGTATAGATACAGCTATAATTGATTTAGCCGCTTTAATGTTTGATATCTTTGATACTCCTTTAAACGTGTATTCAAATGTAGATATACTCAAATATGTAATAGAAGAATTAGAATTTGATTTTATAATGGTTGACACAAAAGAAAGAGCAATCAAAGCCCGTAAAGCAATTGAAAATATTAACAAAAAAATATTAATAGGAACAACAAATGCTAAAACATTTTCGGAAGTAGAGGTCGATTTTTATCTACCCCGCGAAAGTAAAGGTTTTACTAAATCCCAAATAGATAATATCTTAGAGAATAGAGAACGTATTCCATTAAATGGTGTAGCAACTACGATGTTTACCTCTGGGAGCACAGGAATGCCCAAAGGTGTTTCCTTTTCAATCTATAATATTGTTAGCAAACGATTTGCTCGCGCAGCATCTTTACCCGATGTAGGGGAAAATGAAATTTTTGTTTGCTATTTGCCCCTATATCATACTTTTGGAAGATACCTGGAAATGACAGGTTTAATTTTCTGGGGAGGAACTTATGTTATGGCAAACAATCCGTCTTTTGATACATTATCAAAAATGTTTACAGAAATAAATCCTACTGGTTTCATAAGCGTACCTATAAGATGGCAACAATTTTACGACAAAATAAACTCAAAATTAAAAGGGAATGAACCTGACGAAATAGTTAAAACCAGAATTAGGGAAGTCGTAGGAAATCGTTTATTTTGGGGATTATCAGCAGCTGGCTATTTAGAACCAAAAGTTTTCAGATTTTTTCATAAATATGGTATTTCTCTAAATAGTGGTTTCGGCATGACAGAAGCTACAGGCGGTATTACTATGACGCCACCATTCAAATATATAGAAAATTCCGTAGGGATCCCCCTTCCCGGAATGCAAACACGCCTATCTAATATAGGAGAATTAGAACTAAAAAGCCATTATTTAGCCCGATACGTAGAACAGGCTAAACCAGGAGATACTATACCTTATCCCGAAGAAGATGATTACTGGCTAAAAACAGGGGATATATTTAAAATTGATGAAAACGGATATCATTACATAATTGACAGAGTTAAAGATATATACAAAAATAACAAAGGTCAAACTATTGCTCCCAGACTAATAGAGTCTAAATTTGAAGGTGTGCCCGGTATAAAACGTGTATTTCTGGTAGGAGATGGCAGACCCTATAACGTACTTTTAATAGTACCTAATAAAGAAGATCTTATTTGGCAAAATTTAAAAAAAGATGAACAAAATCGCTATGAATACTTCCGTCAAATTATCTTAGCTGCTAATAAAGATTTAGCTCCGTATGAAAGAGTTATCAATTTTGCCGTCATTGATAGAGATTTTTCAATTGATAAAGGAGAATTGACCCCAAAAGGCTCATATAGACGGAAAAATATTGAAAAGAATTTTTCTAAATTAATTCAAAGATTATATCAAAGCGATGTAGTTAAATTTTCTAACAAAAATTTGACAGTATTACTTCCCAGATGGCTAATACGCGATATTGGTGTTCTGGAAAATGATTTTGAACTATCCGGATATTTTTTAGTCAATAAAGTTTCTGGCAAAAAGTTGAAAATTGCAAAATGTAAAAAAGAAAATTTTATTATAGTAGGTGATTTGGCTTATGCCCTCAATAATAACCAAATAGATTTAGGGCTTGTTATTAGACAACCTAAATTATGGATTGCTAATCCTTCACTTTTAGAATTTATGAAACCAAAAGTTACTTTTGAATTACCAATGAAAAATTTTTCGTCTCAAATTTGTTTACCTGAAAAACGCAACATATATCCTGTTTCGAAAATACCTGTTATTACTAACATAAAAGACGAAACCTTAATCTTACTCAATAATATACTTTCAATTATTCTGCATACAGAGGATAATATAGCCATAGAATATCTAAACCAGTTAGAAGTTTTAATAAACGATTTTGATAAAATAAAATTAGAAATTACAGCAAGACGACTTGAAGCCTTAGCCTGCCATCCTAATGAACGTATTCGCTCCTATGCATATTCTATTTTAGTAACTATGGCTCCTGATATTGACTACTCAAAATTTCTTCCTTCTTTTATTAGCTATGGAAAAACTTTCCTCTCCGAAGAAACGATAAATAAAATAGCTTCTTCCCCTCTCAATCTTAAACAATTACAAGCTTTAAGACAAAGAATGCATGCATATAGACAAGGTTTAAAATGGCCGGCAAATAAAAATACAAGAGAACAATTTGCTAAAATTTTTCAATTATTTGTGCGTTTCGGGAAAAATAACCCTACTTATTATAGAGCTATACGCGCAGAATTGGCTTGTTGGGGACTTTTCGAAAAAGATTCAAAACTCGCACAGAAAGCACGGCAAGCTTTTAATAACTTATCAAAAAATTATGAGGAATATATAGAAAGCATCTCAAAATTACCGAAAAATAATCAATGGAATGAATTTTTCCTTTTTGATGAAGGTATTGATGAACAATTGCAAGAAATTATAAAAAAATATCTCGCCCAAAATCATTTCCTTAAAATCTCTATATATCTTACCTATGATAATTATGACTTCGATTATAGTGATTTAAAAGCTAAAAGTATTCGGGTATCTCTATTGAAAAGCTATTCTGATACTAAACACTTTCGTATAAGTATAAATTCCTCAAAAGGTGAACATTTTGATATTCATTTTGCTATGGGCCCTAAGGTATCTCAAAAAGAGAGAATTTCTACTATACATAGACATATAGCATTATCTGATCTACCTGATAATCAATCTATTATGGCTGAATTTGGTTATGTAATAGTAGATAAAAACATATATTCCTCCCGATATATAAGCCAGCTTTCTGCTTGGGATAAAATCCGCTCAATGGCAGAAATACAAAAGATTGGTTATATTCAAGAACCTAATTTTTGGCGTAAACTATTCATTAGGTCAATGTCAATATTTTTTAAAGCATGGGATTACTCCGGTCAATCAATTTTACCCGGCAGAATTGACCCTGATAATGTAGTTGTGCCAGAAGTAGATTTTTCCGAAAATGTTAAAATATTATCTTTATCAAAAAGTCAAACTAATGGCAATATAAGCTCGCTCATTTATGCATTATATAAAAATTTCTATCTTAAAACACAAGCTCACTATCCTTCATTAGGCTCTAACATAAAAATTACTTGGCTTTTCCATTCTATAAAAGAAGCTCTTGGTACTAACAATGCACTGAAACTCATTAAAGAATTCATATCTGAATTGGAAAAATAAAGGAAACTTAATGATGATGAAAAATATTTACTTAATAAGGCTAAAGAATATTATAAAAATTCACAAACAAAACATTATCTCCCATTGGCTCTTTTTAATGCTATTGACAGATTTAATGACTGGAAAAAAAGAAACCCACACGCTACAATAAATGCTATTATTCAAACCTTAAATGAACTATTTGAATTATATAAATTGAATAGGTATCCAGAAGTTATCCGATATATGTTTTATAGAAATACTTATTTTGCTTCTAGTAAAAAAGAAATACAGCAAGTATTTGATAATCTATTAAATAAAATGCTCTCAGATCCCGAAACCTTAGCAATTCAATTAGTAGAACTCTCTGATTTGCATTCTCTACTTGGAAATGAAAAAGATAAATTATTGTTTAATAGTATGGTATTCCCATCATTAAATGAAAAAAGAAAAATTGATTATAAAAAAATCGGAGAAAAACAAGCTGAGCATTTAATAGTTTCTACTAAAATTACAGATAGATTTGGAGTAGAATATACTATGCGTGAACCTATAAATGCATCAGAAGTAGCAGAAATTTATAAATTGTTTTTTAAAGAAAATTATCCTAAGGAAATCAGTCCTATGGATAAACATTATGTAGTTGTAAATGAAAGAGAACAAATAATCGGAGGACTATGCTATAAAGAATTAGAAGATAATGTGGTGCTTATTGATGGAATGGCAGTTATTTCTCCGCTTCAAGGTAGAGGAATAGGCACTCAAATGATGAATGACTTTTTCCAACGTATGAAAGCCAAAGGTTTCAAACTCGTAAAAGCCCATTTCCTATTCGGTAATTATTATCTAAAACATAATTTTAAAATTGACAGAAAATGGGGAGCCCTTGTTAGAGAGCTATAATATTATTTCCCTTGCTTAAAGAGCTTTAAAATAGTTTTTAAAATAATGACAAAATAATTTTTAAGTGTAGGATTTGTTATAAATTTTTTATTAAGTTCTATTTTTGCTGGCATAATTTCCTCAATATAAGTTTTTTCAGGATCATCTGAATTTGCTAAAATATCATTTTCATTAAAATACTCCACGGAAGCAAAATCTGTAATTCCCGGGCGGACTTTAAGTATTTCTTTTTGCTCATCTGTGTATAAATCAACATATTTTTTTACTTCTGGACGAGGACCAACTATACTCATATCTCCAATAAGAACATTAATAAATTGTGGCAGTTCATCAATTTTATATTTTCTTATAAATTTACCTATGCGTGTAATGCGCCTATCACTACTTCCCACTGTCAGAAGTCCTTTTTTATCTGAATTTAAATACATAGATCTAAATTTTATTAAATTGAATTCCTTCCCGTCCTTCCCTACTCTTTTTTGTATATAAAAAGGACTTCCTTTACTTTCAAGTGGGATTAAAATCATAAGCAATAAAAAAATCGGCGAAAAAATAATTAGTACTAATATAGAGATTATTATATCAAAAACTCGTTGCATAATTTATAAACTATTAACCGCATTTATTACTGCTTCTATAACAATTTCTATTGATTCATCATCAAGGGTTTCATATACAGGTAAAGAAATTTCGCATTCATAATTTTTATATGCAATGGGATAATCTTTTATATTATAGCCGAGTTTCTTATACGCAGTTAAAAGAGGTAAAGGTTGAAAGTGAACATTTACTGCTACACCTTGTTCATATATTCTCTGAATTATTTTATCCCGTTGTTGCTCGTCAATTCCTTTTATTCTTAAAGCATATATATGATATGAACTCTCACGTATATCATCTTTATATACTGGAATTTGCGCCCAAGAGTATTTACTTAACTTTTCGGAATATCTCTCAAATATATATTTTCGTTTAGGTAAAGTTTCTTTTTGATAGTATTTTAGAGCTACTAACCCCAAAGATGCTTGTATATCTGTCATATTGCCTTTATATCCAGGATATATGATATCATACCTCCATCCACCAAGTTTTGTTTTACTTAAAGCATCCTTTGTTTGTCCGTGCAAAGAAAGTATATTTAGTTCATTATAAACCTTCTGATTATCAAACGGATGCGGTAAGTTTAAGGCTATGGCTCCACCTTCGGCAGTTGTTAAATTTTTAACAGCATGAAATGAAAAAACTGACACATCTGCAAGGGAACCAGTCCGTTTATTTTTATAGACTGCTCCTAATGAATGCGCGGAATCTACCATTAGTAAAATTCTACCTAATTGACGCTGTTTATCTGTACGAGGTTTAAAAAATTTTGCGATTCCCTTTGAAGTTATTATATCCCATATTTTGTCAATATCTACCGGAAAACCGCCAAAATCAACAGGTATTATTACTTTGGTTCGCTCGGTTATTGCACCTTTAAGTTTTTCTATATCAATATTGAAATCTTTTTGATTAACATCAACCATAATCGGTTTAGCTCCTACATGTAGTATCACAGATGCAGTTGCTGTATAAGTATAGGCAGGAACAATAACTTCATCCCCCTCCTGAACTCCAAACCAGCGAAGTATTAACTCTAAACCAAAAGTCGCTGAATTTACGCATAAAGTAGCTGGATTGCCACAGTATTCTGCAAGTTTCTTCTCAAAAAGTTTAGTCTTTGGTCCTGTGGTAATCCAGCCGCTTTTTAAAGTATCAATGACTTCTGTTATGGCTTCCTCTCTTATGTATGGTGGCGAAAATGGTATCATTTTATTTTTCTGGCAAAAATAAAAAATTATGCAATATTATACTTAATCATTTTTATTTTCTGCATCTTTTTCAAAAAGTTGAGCCATTTGTAAAAAATATTTATCACCAGTGATTTTATATAATTCTTTCAATTGCGAAATATGTACATAGTGATAACTCTTACTTTTAACTTTATGAGTCAAACAATAATAACTATAATCCCCTTCATTACGAAACAGCGGCAAATAATGCTTTATTGTTGTTAAACCGCCGCGCAAAAATTTTAATGCTGTGCTATCTTTTGTAATCCGATAATAATCATATATCCCGAAAAGAGTAAAAATCATCCCATTTAAAGTGTGATTGGGTGGAAGTTGAGGATACTCCTCAAACCATAAATAGCCAGCACTATCTATTATTGCAAACCACGGCGATAAAGAATCTTTCATTATATTTTTTATTTTCGTCAATGAATTAAATGTCTTACGGCTGTATGTTATATAAATACTATCACCTGTAAATTCATATAAACGAGAAAATAATGACAATACCTGCCCCTGTGCCATTGAGGAATACCACGGAGCACGCATAGTATTAGATTTATCTTCCTTCCCATGTAAATAAAAATCTGTGTTATATGGATAATACAGACAAGTGTCAAGAGACATAGAATAATCTACTAATTTCTTGGCAATTTTTTCGGTGAACAGTAATAAACTAGTATCTTTTGTCGTATAAAAAACATTTAAAACTTTAAATGCATATGAACTTAAAGCTACAGGATGATAAAACAATTTACCTCGATAAAGATTTAATGGAATACCTTCACCATCAGTAATTTTTACATTCGGAAATGTTTTTTGTTCTTTACTATATGCTAAATCTAAATATGGTAATATTTTAATTGTAAAATTATGAATTTTAAAATGTAAAGTAGTATCATTTATACTTATTTTAATTTTTTCTTTCCTATGGAGTGTCTGTTTACAAGAAATAAATATTAATATTAAAACCAGCATTAAGATAAAAAAATAACGTTTCATAGTTATTTATTTTTAATGTTTTCTCCATCTTTGTCAAAAACTTGAGCTATTTGTAAAAAATATTTATCACCACTAATTTTGTATAATTCTTTCAATTGTGAAATATGTACATAGTGGTAGCTCTTACTTTTAACTTTATGGGTTAGACAATAATAACTATAATCCCCTTCATTGCGAAACAATGGTAAATAGTGCTTTATTGTTGTTAAACCGCCACGCAAAAATTTTAATGCTGTGATATCTTGTGTAATCCAATAATAATTATATATCTCGAAATGATTATATAAAAAAGTAAAAGTCATTTCTATATTAAACTAATTTTGGTAAACTTAAAATAAGAACTAATAGAACTCTTAAACTTACAACTTAATTCGCTATAAAGATAAAAAATATTGCAATTAGCAAAATATTGATATGAAATTTTTATTTTTTAAACGCTCAAAGTCAATTTATTCAACTAATTATCAGGATTTTTTTCATAAACAAGTCTATTATAAATATTAATTAACTTTTTTTCTTCCATTGTCCAATTATATTTTTCTCTAACAGCCTTTAAAGCATTTTCAGACATCTGTTTTAACCTGGTATCATCTGATAATAAAGTATTTATAGCCTCTGCAATCGCTTGTGGGTCAGTCGGATTTACTGTAATACCACAATTATTATTCAAAATAATATCATTCCATAAAGGAAAATTAGAAGCAATCACAGCCAATCCTGCTGACATATATTCAAACATCTTATTAGGCTGTGCCTCAATATGATTTGGAACAGGTAAAAAAGTTACAATCCCAATTTTTACATTAGAAAGTAAATTTTTAACTTCTTCTCTGTTTAAAAAACCATAGTATTTAACTTTGTTCCAAGCAGGTAAACTCTTGCAATATTCCTCTAAGTTTTGATTCTCAAAATTACCTGCTAAATGCAAAATTGTTTCTGTTTGCTCCAATGCTTTTAAAACTTGTTTTATTCCTCTAATTTCTGTAATACCTCCTACATAGCATATTTCATTTTTTCTATTTTCCCATTTTACATTATTATACAACTCTTTTAGTATCGGATAATTACTAACTATGATAATATTCGGATTGATTTTTTCTAAACGAAATTTTACAGAGTTTGTCACTGTTATTATTGCTGAAAAACGCTTTACTGCATAATGTTCATATAACTTAAAGAAAAAAGAAAGCGGGCGGGCAATTATAGAGCTTAGATAAGGTTTAGAAAGAATTTG
>CAZWVR010000097.1:0-8583 GCA_964637235.1 uncultured Bacteroidales bacterium
GAAAACTTCCGCCCACATTTAGGGGAGGGAATTGATATGCAATAAAGAGTACTTTTGTCATAATTCAAGCAATGGTTAACAATCTGCCTTATATTGAAATATGGAAGTTATTTTTTTGAAATAAACTCATTATGTTAAATAATAAGCATTGCATCTCCAAAAGTCCCAAATCTATATTTCTCTTTAACAGCGATTTCATAAGCTTTCATTATTAGTCTATAACCGCCAAAAGCAGCAGTTGCTATTATCATAGGAGTTTTAGGTAAATGCAGATTAACAATTAGAGCATTTGCTGTTTTAACTTCGTAAGGAGGAAATATAAATTTATTAGTCCAGCCTTCATAAGGGTCGATATATTTGGTTGTAAGGGCAGTTTCGAGGGCTTTTAAAACAGTAGTACCTACTGCACAGATACGTTTTTTATTTTTTATTGCTTCATTGATAGTATTTGCGGCTTCTTCTGTAATTATAAGAGGTTCTGATGTCATTCTATGTTTACTGAGGTCTTCCACTTGAATATTGCTTATATTACCAATACCTGCGTGGAGGGTTATTTCTGTAAATTTTACACCTTTGATTTCTAATTTTTTTAATAATAAGTCAGTAAAATGTAAAACTGCTGTAGGGGAGACGACAGAACCTTCATATTTTGCAAATGGGTGATTATAATTTTCTTTATCTTTGTCTTCGGCTTCTCTATTTATAAAGTGTGGTATGGGCATTTTGCCCAGTTTATTTAACATTTTCTTAAAGTTCTGATAGGTTCCTTCGTATAGGAAACGTATAGTACGACCTCGTGATGTTGTATTGTCGATGACTTCTGCAACTAATCCTTTATCAAAATAGAGCTTATTACCCATTCTTATTTTTCGTGCGGGTGCTACTAATGCATCCCATAAATATTCTTCTGGATTTAGTTCTCTTAATAGGAAAACTTCAATTTCTGAGCCATTTTTATCTTTATATCCTTTGAGAATGGCAGGGAAAACTTTTGAATTATTAAATACTAATAAATCGTCTTCGTCAAAATAGTCTATAATGTCTTTAAATAGTTTATGTTCAATTTCTTGTGTATCTTTATGGACAACCATTAGTCTTGCTTCATCTCTGTTTTTAAGAGGATATTTAGCAATTAGTTCATCCGGTAAATTGAAGTCAAATTGTGAGAGTCTCATATTTGTTATTTTTGCGGTCTGTGAATTGTTAGTAGTTATTATTTTTTTGTTGTTTTAGTAAAAATTCAAATTGTTCTATATTTATAGCGTCATCAATAGAAAAGTCGCCTATTTTTGTACGTCTCAATTCTGAGACATATGCTCCACTGTTTAAAGCTTTACCTAAGTCTCTGGCAAAAGCTCTAATATACGTTCCTTTACTTACAAGCATTTGCAAAATTACACTTTTAGGTAGTTGATTGTCAAGAATTTTTATTTTTTTAATATTTATTTTTACTTGTTTTAATTCTGGTTTAATTCCTTTTCTTATTAAATCGTAAGCTCTTTGTCCTTTTATTCTTTTAGCAGAATAGGCAGGAGGGAGTTGCCATTGTTCTCCTATGAATTTTTTTAGGGTTTCCGATAATAGTTCGTTATTTATATGTTCGTATGGGTATGTTTTATCAATAGGAGTATCTGCGTCATAAGAAGGAGTTGTTGCTCCGAATATTATTTTAGTGATATATTCTTTATCAAGGTTTTGATATAATGAAAGTTGTTTTGTCATTTTACCTGTTGCAATAAGTAATAGACCTGTTGCAATTGGATCCAATGTACCTGAATGTCCTACTTTAACAGTATTTCCAGTATATTTTTTTATAAGTAATTTTATTTTATTTACAACGTCAAAAGATGTCCAGTTTTTTGGTTTGTCTATAAGTAGTAGTTCTCCTTTTTGGAAATCAAACATAATTTAGTTATTAGGAATGTGTGAAGTAATACAATAAAGCGATGCTTCCCACAATTAGACAATAGATAGCGAAGTATATTAATTTGCTTTTTTTAACTATTTGTATCATCCATTTACAGGCTGCCCATCCGGTAAAAAATGCTGCTATAAAGCCTAAGATTAGTACAATTGGAGAAATTGATTGAGAGGTTTCTGTTGCGGTTGAGTAGTTCCATATATCCAGCAAGTTTGCGCCTATAATAGGGAGTAATACCATTAAAAAAGAGAATTTTGCAGCTTCTTCTCTTTTGTTGCCCAAAATTAATGCTGTGGATATAGTGGCACCGGATCGTGAAATGCCGGGTATTACAGCTACTGCTTGGGCTATACCAATTATAAAAGAATCTAAGAAGGAAATTTCTCTATTTTTATCCTTTGCGAAATGAGCTATTGTTAGTAATATAGCGGTTAATATTAACATAGACCCTACTAACAGGATATTGCCTTCAAAAAGGCTTTCGATGCGGTCTTTGTATAGTAAGCCTATAAATAGTACATTAATTGCATAAATTAATAGTTATGCTATGTATTTCTTTACTTCATTCCATTGAAAAATAAACATAGCCCTAAACACCGACTCTATTTCCATCCAGAAAACTACAATTGTGCTTAATACTGTTGCCCCATGGACAACAACAGTAAAAATTAAAGTATTATGAGCTTCAATTCCCAGAATTGCTTTTGCCAGTTCAAGGTGCCCACTACTGCTTACAGGTAAGAATTCTGTTAATCCTTGGATAATTCCTAAAATGATAGCTTCTAACCAATTCATATTTTTGACGAAAATGTATTTTTAGTGACGAATTAAAAGAGTTCTCTCAAAAATCAAAAACAAAAAGATATTGGAGTTATTTTAAATAAAAATTTTGCAGATTATTTTATGCCCCTTCTGCCATATAGAAGGGGCATTTTCATTTTGTTTTATACGAAATTAACGTATTTTCCTTTTATTGGATTAATACACATTACAGGTATTTTATAAGGATTTGCTATAATTTTTTGTTCACTGGCTCCGAACATATAGTCTAATGTGCCAATATTTTTTGTTGTTAATACTATAATCATCGATGCATTTATTTCTTTGGCGTAATTTATGGTATGATCTGCCAGTGAACCGGATTCTGCAATTTTCTTAATTTCGTAAACCATTCCTTTTTTCTCTAAATAATCAACAGCGACTTTTATATTACCCAGAAGTCTCTTTTTAGCGAGTTTATCACTTTCGTCCACATATACCAGATGGAATTTTGCAGGGAATATATTGTTTATAAAGAACATCCAAGTTAATTTCGCTTTGTTTTCAATTTTAAAATCAATAGGGACAACAATATCGTTTACTTCTTTTTCTACGGGAGGAGCTTGTACAACAATAAATGGAGCAGTAGAGCCAGCAATAACTTTTAAAGCCCAGCTTCCGGTAATTTTTTGCATACCTTTCATTCCATGTGTACCCATTACTGCGAGGATAGCTTCTACTTCCTCAATGAATTCACTAATAGTTGTAAAAATACTTCCTTCTTTTACAGCTGCTTGCACTAATATATCGTATTTATCTTTAATTTCGTCAATTTTTTGTTCCAGTTTTTTTTGAGCTTCGGGAATTTCGCTTTTTTTCTTTACTATATGTAAAAGAATTACATCGCTATTGATAATGCGAGCATAATTTATTGCATGTTCCAGTGCAAATTCTGCTTTATCTGAAAAGTCCCATGGAACTACTATTGGTTTTTGTTGTGCCATTTTTTATATATTTTTAGTTTAACTTAATAAAATATTTTTTACAATTTTTGTTCCAAAAAAATTGATAAATAGAAATTATTCTAATTTAAATGTTATTGGTAGAATAAACCAAACATTTACAGGATGTCCACCTTGCATACCTGGTTTAAATTTAGGTAATGTTTTAACAACACGTATTGCTTCTTGGTCCAATAATGGATCTACGGAGCGGAGTACTTCAACTTTTCCAACTTTTCCGGTTTTAGTGACAACGAAGCGGACATATACTGTACCTTGAATGTCATTTTCTGCTGCCTGTTCTGGATATTGAATATGTTCTGCGACATATCGTCTTAGAGCGGCTTCTCCGCCCGGGAATTGCGGAAGTTGAGAGAGGTCGGTTAGATTATAGATTTTATTGTCTTCTTCAATAGGTTGCTCATCTCCTGTATCATAGTCCTCAAAACTTATAGTATCGCTTTCGTCTGTTTCAATATCAAAATTATAGTCATCTTTAAGATTTACGTCATTATTTACTACTTCAATAATGTCAGAGAGTTGTTGTTTAGGAGGTGGAGGAGGTGGTGGTTGTAGTTCTCGTTTAGTATAGATTACTTGTTCTTCTTCTACATCTGCCTGTTGATTAGCTTGTAAGTCTTGGATTTTAACATTTTTTACAGAATATCCCATTATCCAATATATTAGAGCTAATCCGATTATTAGACCTATCAAAATAAAGATACTTCTGTAATTTTCAAGATCAGCTTTCGGAGATTTTTTAGTTTCCATTTTGATTTATTTTGTGTAAAAGAAATATTTTTTTTTGTTTTTTCAAAATTCCTTGTCAATAATAATAAAAAATATTGTAAAAATCAAGTTTATGCTAATGTTGCTACTATAATAGCTTTTATTGTATGCAAACGGTTTTCAGCTTCATCAAATACTAAGGAAGCTTCACTTTCGAACACATCGTCAGTAACTTCCATTGCTTCCAGTCCATATTTTTCATAAATAAGTTTACCTATTTTTGTTTCGGTATTATGGAAAGAAGGCAGACAATGGAGGAACTTAACATTTGGATTTTTTGTCATTTCGAGCATTTGAGCATTTACTTGATAAGGTTTAAGTAATTTTATTCTTTCCTCCCAGATTTCTTCTGGTTCTCCCATAGAAACCCATACGTCTGTGTATATAAAGTCAGTATTTTTTACGGCTTCTTCGATATTATGTGTTACAGTTATTTTTGCCCCTGTATATTTTGCGATATTTATGCATTCTGTGAGCAGGTCGCTATCGGGGAATAATTTTTGGGGAGCAGCAATTCTTACGTCCATACCTAATTTAGCACCAATTACTAATAAGGAGTTTGCGACGTTATTTCGTCCGTCTCCTACGTATGTGTAAGTAATGTTTTTTGGATTTTTCAGGGAATGTTCGCGCATAGTCATAATGTCAGCGAGAGCTTGGGTAGGATGAAATTTATCTGTTAGTCCGTTCCATACTGGCACACCGGAATATTTAGCCAATTCTTCTACTGTTTTTTGGGCGAAGCCTCTATATTCTATTGCGTCATATAGCCGTCCGAGCACTCTTGCAGTATCTTTCATTGTTTCTTTATGACCTATTTGTGAGCCAGTTGGTCCTAAGTATGTTACGTGAGCACCTTGATCGTAAGCAGCTACTTCGAAAGCGCACCGGGTTCGTGTGGATGTTTTTTCAAATATTAGAGCAATATTTTTTCCTTTTAATTTTTGTTGTTCATATCCTCCGTATTTAGCTGCTTTTAGGTCAAATGATAATTTTAAAAGAAATTCTATTTCTTGGGGTGTGTAATCTAAGAGTGTAAGTAAGCTTCTGTTTTTTAGATTTACTGGCATAGTTATCGTTTTTTGGTTTTGGTCAAATTTATATTTTAAAAAGCAAAAGAAAAAATCAGTTAAATTTTATAACTTTTATAGGTTCTATTCTGCTTATTACGAATGAGACTATTGATAATAAAAATAATGTAAGTAGTATAACTGCGAGGTTTAGTAAAGCAAAATATCCGTATGTAAATTTAAGAGGCACATAATGTGTGTAGTAAATTTCTGGGTTTAATGTGATGATATGAAATTTGTATTGGATTACCATTATCAGAAATGCTAAGATATTTCCCCATATTAAGCCTTTTATTAAAATATTTGCTCCATTTATAAGGAAAATTTTTTGGATATGCCAATTTTTAGCCCCTAAGGCTTTTAGAATTCCTATCATATGAGAGCGTTCAAGTATCAATATAAGTAATGCGGTTATCATATTTATGGCGGCTATTATAAAGATTATAACAATCATAACTAAGGCATTTAAATCCAGCAAAGAGAGCCAATTAGCTATTTGTGGATATAGCTCATTGATTGTCATTATTCGTAATTTATTGCCGTTTTTATCGAAGCGTAATCCGAATTTTTGATAAATTTCAGGGTAAACTTTGTTTATATTTTTATAGTCATCGAGAATTATTTCATAGCCAGTGATTTGTGGGTTTTCACGGTAGTTCCAGTCGTTTAATTTTTGGACGTCATGGATATCAACTAATATGTATGTTTTATCAATTTCTGGAGTTTCTGTGGAAAATATTCCAATTATTTTATATTTACGTAGTTTAGGAGGGTTTCCCAGAAAATACATAAATAAATTATCATTGCATTTAAGTTGAAGCATTTGAGCTAAACTTTTTGAAATAATGACATTTTTTGAGGGTTTTATTGAGTCTGGTTTTATAGGTTTTCCTTCTATAAGATTATTTTTGAATAAGTTCCAATCAAAATCTTTATCAATGCCTTTAAGAACTACGCCTTGCATATTTTTGTCTGTTTTTATTAGTCCTGCTTTTATTGCAAAACATTCAACAGCTTTAACATGGGGCATTTTTTTTATTTCCTCTATTAAAGAATAATTTTTATAAAGAGGTGATTTTTCGTAGGAATAGTTCATTTGATGTTTTATAATTGTAATATGACCTGAGAAATAAGAAAGTTTTTCTCTGACTATTTGTTTAAAGCCTTCAAGAATAGACATGGATAGAAGCATCACTATTATACTTATAGCGACTGCTATAATAGCTACTCTAATAAAAGCTACTGATATATTTTTAGATTTTACTCGTCCAATACGATTTGCTATGAACCAAGAAAAATTTGACATATTATTCTTTTATATGCAAAGGTAATTTTTTTTGAGATTTTTACCATTTTATAATTGATGGTAAATAGTTTTATTAAGTGTAAATTTTTTTCTATTTGAATTTTAATTGTGTAAATAAAAAAAGGGACTGCCCTTTTTGGACAGCCCCTTTTGAATTCCAAACACTTTTTACTTATTGTTTAATAATTCTGTAAGTATAAACATTGTCGCCAGTTAATCTGAGGATATAAACTCCTGCTTTGTATCCGGATAGGTTAATTTGTACTTTGTTATTAGTCATATTAATAGTTTGCAATACTTGACCTGAAAGATTCAAAACTTCTACTTTGTAGTTCTTGTCAGCACTGATTACTATGTAGTCATTAGCAGGATTTGGAGCGACTTTGATATTGTCGTTAGTTGCAATAAATGCAGGAGGTGTTAATGTTATATCAACAGTTAAGTCTGCACCTGCAACAGTGAATTGAGTTGTGTCGTTTTCGTAGCCGTCCAGTACTGTGTAAGCTGTGTAATCACCACAAGCTAACTCCATAGTAGCTTGACCATTAGTGTCAGTATTTACTGTGTTGTCATTAACAGTAATAGCTGCATTTGCAAGAGGATTGCCTTCGCCGTCAACTACATTAAAGGTTACTGTGTAGGTGCCTGGTTGTAGTATAATGTTAACATTCATATCAGCATTGCCCACTGTGAAGGTAGTTGTATCGTTAGCGAAGCAAGTTAGGGTTGTATATGCAGTATGTTCACCTTCTCGTAATGATATAGTTGCTTGTCCGTTTGCGTCGGTTGTCAAGTGGAATGTATCAACTTCTATTGCAGCACCTACAAGTGGGTTATTATCAGCATCAGTAACGGTAAATGTAACATTATGAGATGGTAGTGGGTTCAAAGTTATATGAACAGTTAAGTCTGCCCCTGCGATGGTGAAAGTAGTGGTATCGTTTGCATATGTGTTGAGAGAAGTATATGCGGTGTAATCGCCACAAGGGAGTGCCATAATTGCTTGGCCGTTAGTATCAGTGGTTACAGTGCTATCGTTAACTGTGATTTCTGCATTTTCAAGAGGATTGCCTTCATTGTCAAGTACGTAGAAGGTTACTGTATAAGTTGCTGGTTGTAGGGTAATATTAACATTCATATCACTATTACCCAGTGTGAAGGTAGTTATATCGTTAACGAAGCAAGTTCGAGTTGTATATGCAGTATGCTCACCTTCTGGTAATATAACTGTTGCTTGTCCGTTTGCATCGGTTGTCAAGTGTGCTGTATCAACTTCTATTGTAGCACCTTCAACTGGGTTATTATCAGGATCAACGATAGTAAATGTAACATTATGAGTTGGTAGAGGTGTCAAACTTATATGGATAGTATCTGCCTCGGGTACAGTAAATTCGGTTGTATCATTTATATATCCATATAGGGATGTAATTGCAGTATAATTTACCGTATCAGTATAGTTAAATCTATAAGAAGCTATACCGTGTTCATTGGTAGTAATAGTTGTATTGTCAAAAGCTATTTGTGCTCCTTGCAGGCTATCTGTTGGATTTGTACTGTTTGTTACTACAAAAGTGACTGTATATGAAGGCACTATTGCAACAGAAGTAAGTTCGTCTCCTAATGTATCAATTACAGTCATAGCTCCGGTAGTTTTATCTAAAACAGCCCATAAACCACCGACTCCACCTGCGTCATATATACCGCCGTAAAGTTCGTTTGTAGTTCTATCTATTGCAA
>CAZWVR010000098.1:0-8556 GCA_964637235.1 uncultured Bacteroidales bacterium
GGTAGGATCTATAAATATAGACCAATTTGGAAAAGATTATCGAGAAAAACTAAGAAAATATTTACAGAGTGATTCTATAAAAAAAGCTGGTAATAATATAAACATAAAAGCTTACAACCGATTTTATAAAAAAATAGCCTCAATATTAGCATTTATATATAACAAAGGAATTTTAGATCCTACTGAACTGACCGACTTAATGGATAAATACAAAGAATATTCACTTATCATATTTAGAGATAATACTGTTAAAAATTATGCTTTCTCACAGGTATTTACCCTGAAAAAAGCTTATAAATATTTAGAGGACAAACTTCTGGAACTTAAAACTGTGGAAGAGAAAAACAAACAAATTATAGACTTTTTTACCTCTATGCATTTAGAGAACTACATAAAGCCTAATTTGAAATTTAACTATCAGAAAACCATGGAATTACACAAAAAACTTTTAGACGAAATTTCGCAAACGAGAGGAAAAATACAGGCAGGAGAACTTATAATATCAAAAGGAGAAATAGTCACATTAGAAAAATATCGTATTTTAATGTCTTTAAAACGATTTTACGAAACAGGTTCTGTGAGCAGTAAAATTGCCATTAAAGTAGGAGTTTTTATTCTTATCCTAATTTTTTATCTAATACTCGTTTTATTTATATACAACTATAAATCCGAAATTCTTGCTAATCTGAATGATACTCTATTTATTTTCTCCTTAGTGACTGTTTTTATTATAATTTTCTTAATATTCATACGCTTTTCCAACGTAAACATTTATATATTACCAATAGCCCTATTGCCAATAATTATAAAAGTTTTTTACGACGAAAGATTAGCTTTATTCGCATATTTAACTACTATTTTCATCATCGGCTTTATAGCACCTAATAGTTTTGAATTTATAATAATGCAGTTCACTTCTGGCTTTGCTGCAATATTTTCTTTAAGTCAACTTAGTAGAAGGGGACAATTGTATGTCTCTGTTATGGCAGTATTTGTATCTCTGAGTTTTCTATATCTGGGTATAGCTTTAATACAAGAAGGTAATTTATTGAATATCAACTGGAAAATGTTTCTATTCTTTGGCATAAACAGTTTGCTCCTACTTTTAGGCTACCCTCTTATATATCTATTTGAACGTACTTTTGGAAAAATTTCGGATATAACACTTATAGAACTTTTAAATACAAATCAGCCGTTATTATATAAACTTTCAACAGAGGCACCCGGTACATTTCATCACTCATTACAAGTAGCCAACTTAGCTGAGTTTATAGCAAAACGTCTTAATGCCAACTCTTTATTAACAAGGGTAGGAGCACTCTATCATGATATTGGAAAAACTTATGCTCCTCATTTCTTTACAGAAAATCAACACGGTATAAATCCCCACGATAATCTTGAATTTGAGCAGAGTGCTAAAATAATTATAGACCACGTAAATAAAGGAATAGAATTAGCAAATAAGTATAATTTACCTCAACAAATAATTGATTTTATCCGAACCCACCACGGCACTACCACTGTTCAGTATTTTTATAAAAAATTTATAAAAAAATATCCTGAGAAAAAAGACGAGTTAGACAAATTCCGCTATCCGGGACCGAGACCATTTTCCAAAGAAACAGCTATTTTAATGATGGCAGACTCAATTGAAGCTGCTTCGCGTAGTCTAAGCGAATATAACGAAAAGACAATCAGCGAATTAGTAGATAGAATAATAGACTATCAACTCTCTGAACATCAGTATGATGATGCTAATATAACATTTAAGGAACTCACTCAAATACGAAAAATATTTAAGGAACAACTAATGAATATTTACCATAGGCGTATAGCTTATCCAAAATAAATTACTCTTCATTAACTTCAATCATTTCAAAAGCTTCAATAAAATCGCCAACTTTTATATCATTGAAATTTTCTATACGTATTCCACATTCATAATCTTTAAGAACTTCATTTACGTCTTTATCATATCTACGCAAAGATGCAATTTTACCGGTATAAACAACAACCCCATCACGAATTAAGCGTACATTCGCATCTCTGTGGATTTTACCATCTCTGACAATACAACCTGCAACTGTTCCGACTTTTGATATTTTAAAAGTTTTCAATACTTCGGCAGAACCTAAAACTTGTTCTTTTTTCTCAGCTTTTACCATACCTTTCAAAGCTGCTTTTATATCTTCAAGTAAATCATAGATAAGAGTATAAAGACGTATTTCGACCTTCAACTCCTCAGCTTTCTTGCGTGCTTCATTACTCGGACGTACATTAAATCCTATAATGATTGCCTTAGAAGCACTTGCAAGGGTCACATCATTTTCCGTTATTTGACCAGTAGCTTTGTGTATTATTTGAATCTCAATTTTATCATTTGAAAGTTGGAATAAAGAATCACTAATTGCCTCAGCACTTCCCAAAACATCAGCTTTAATTATCAATGGTAAAGTAATCTTTTCGGAAGTATCTGCCAATTTAGCAGCAATTTTTTCAAGACTAATGATACGTTTACGAGAAATTTCGCGATATTCTCTATCTCTTTGTTGGGCATGTTTTTTAGCTTCTGCTTCATTTTCCTCTACAATAAGAGGTTCACCGGGGGTTGGTGTACCATTCAATCCCATTATTTGTACAGGTATTGAAGGTCCTGCCTCATTTATTCTATTTTGGAGCTCATTAAACATTGCTTTGATCTTACCATAGAAAGGACCAGCCCAAACGGGATCTCCTTTTTTTAACGTACCAGTTCTCACTATCAAGGTTGCAAGAGGTCCACGTCCTTTTTCAACTTTACTTTCTATTACCGTAGCAATTGCTCTTCGATTAGGGTTAGCCTTCAATTCTAATATTTCGGCTTGTAATAATATCAATTCTAATAGTTTTTCAATATTCTGACCAGTTTTAGCAGAAATTTCTACCGAAGGATGAGGTCCTCCGAATTCTTCTAATACAATACCATGATTAAGTAAATCTTCTTTTATTTTTTGAGGATTAGCATTTGGTTTATCTATTTTATTTATAGCAAAAATCATTGGAATATTAGCAGCTTTTGCGTGATTTATTGCTTCTATGGTAGTAGGCATAACACTATCATCAGCAGCAACTACAATAATGGCAATATCTGTAACTTTTGTTCCTTTGGCACGCATAGAGGTAAAAGCCTCATGTCCTGGGGTATCTATAAAAGTAATAGAATGGATTTTACTATCCAATAAATCTTTAAACTCATCAAGCACCACGTGATAAGCACCTATATGTTGGGTTATGCCTCCTTTTTCTTTCTCTGCGACCCTAGTATTGCGTATATAGTCTAATAATGTCGTTTTCCCATGATCTACATGTCCCATAACTGTTACAATAGGTGGACGGGGCACACTATCTGGACTTTTTGCGTCTTCGTTAATTATTTTCTCTACTTTTTCCTCAAAGGTTTCTGTATCTATTTCATAAGGTATATTAAGCTCTGTAAGTACTAATTCTATTAAATCCGGGTCTAAAAGATAATTAAGAGTTGCAGGATGATCCAAATCTATCAAAAGATTTATAATCTCACTTGGAGAGATATCCAGAAGTTTTGCAAGCTCACTTACTCGGATAAATTCCGGCACTTTAATTTTCTGCTGTTGTTCTTCTGCTACTGCAATTTTTTTCTTACGCTCTTTTTTATATGATTTACTAACAGGTTTATGTTGCTGCTTTTTAACTTCTTTTATTGCTTTATTTACTTCCTCACGATCTATAATATTAATTTCTTTTTTGCCCTTAACTTGTTTATCTTGTTTTTTATGGTCTTTTTTCTTAAACTTTTTATCAAAATGTTTTTTCTTTGATTCTTTTTCTATGTCAACTTTCTCAACTTTACGAACTGCTTTAAATTTTTTCTTAATATCTTTTTTACGTTTCTCAGTTTTAGGATGCTCTCGTTTTTTATCCTTTTTACGTTTTTTCTCTTTATGTTCTGGTTGTATATCAATTTTTCCATATATTTTTACTTCAATATCACCTTTACGAATAACTTCGGTGTTATCTGCCGATGTATCCTCCTTTGTTTCAGCTATATAAGTTTCTGGGGTTTCAGATTTATGGCTTATATCAGCGGAAATATTTTCTGTGGTTTCTGTTTTAATATCAGACTGGTTTTGGGGTGTTTCTATATCAGATACCTCAGGCACAGTCTCTAATAATTCACTTTTTTGTTTTGTTATAGTTTTCTGAGTTTGTTTAATCTCCGTTTGTGGGGCAGGTTCAATTATTTCTATTACATCCTTATGTTTCTGTTGTTCTTTTGGTTTAGCTTCTGTTTTTTGAGACAATTTATCTATTTGCTCCTTGACTTGTTTTTCTGCCTCTTTCAAACCAGTATCTTCTTTTGTAGTTTCAGGTTGGGAAATAGTTTTTTGTTTCTCTACCTTTTGAACAACTTTCTCTACCTGTTCTTGTTGTTCAACGATTTGTTTTTCAGGTTGTTTTACTTTTATTTCAGAAGTTTTTTTCTGAGTTTTTCCTTGAAGTTCATTTAAATCTATTTTATCTACGGTCTTTGGAGGGGTGATACGTTTTTTTGCCTCTTCTTTTGCAGAAATTATTTCTTGTTTTTCTGATTTATGTTGTATTTCTTTTTCAGCGGAAACATCTTTTTTGTCTTTACTTTTCTCGCGCTTAGGTTTAGGTTCTGTCAAAGCCTGTAATAATGCATTTTTCTTTTTTTTATCTTTAACAAATTCCTCTATTACCATTTTATAATGCTCATCTGAGATTTTACTATTCTGGTTCAAATTTTGCAATCCTTTTTTTTCCAGAAAATCTATAATTGAACCAACTGAGATACTTATAGATTTAGCTATTTTTACCAGTCTATGTTTACTTGCCATAATGATTTTAATTTATTTATTTTCAGCGTATTGTTCAATAGCATGTTTAATTTCCCGAGCGTAGTCTATATCAATATCCAAGACATTTGCTAATTCCTCGGGGGAATAATCCAAAATTTGATCTACTGTTTCTATACCATTTTCGTGGAAAATTTCAATAAGTTCATCATTGATAATGTCAATTTTTCCTTTAAGTTCTTCAAGTTTTGTATCGTTTTGTTCAATAATTCTATAAACATCAATTTTATATCCGGTTAATTCTTCTGCAAGTTCAAGATTCACAGCGCCTCTACCGAGAGCTTTGCCTACTTCTTCGGGTTTTACATAAACAATTGCAGTTTTTTCGTCCTCATTAAGAGATATAGAGTCTATTTTAGCAGGGCTTAAAGCACGTTGAATTAAAAGAGCAGTATTTTTGGTATAATTAATAACGTCAATATTTTCATTACGTAATTCCTTCACAATTCCTTGAATACGAGAACCTCTCATTCCCACACATGCACCAACCGGGTCTATTCTTTCGTCGATACTTTCAACAGCTACTTTTGCTCTTTTACCGGGTTTTCTGACTATTTTCTTTATAAGAATAATTCCATCTTCAATTTCAGGTATTCCTTGTTCAAAAAGGCGTTCTAAAAATACTGGGGAACTACGAGAAATTATAATTTCAGGAATGCCATTTTTCATTTTTACGCTATGAACAACTCCACGCACGGTCTCACCTTTATGAAATGTTTCTCCGGGTATCATCTGATCGCGAGGTAAAAGTAATTCATTGCCTTCCTCATCTAAAAGTAGAATATCTTTATTCCAATGTTGATAGACTTCTGCTGTAATTATTTGTCCAAGTTTTTCATAATATTTCTTATAAATTGCTTCGCGTTGGATTTGTACTAATTTAGCATTCAAACTCTGCTTAATAGTTAAGATTATACGCCTATCAAATTTTGAAAAATCTACTAAATCGCTTACTTCCTCATCTTCTTCGTAGTCCGGATCTATTTTTTTTGCCTCAGATAGTGGTATTTGAGTTATAGGGTCAGTATATTTATCATCGGGTACAACCGTTCTATTATGCCATATTTCCAACTCTCCCCTATCTGTATTAACTATAATATCAAAATTATCAGCTGTCCCATAAGTCTTTTTTAATGCTGCTTGGAAAACGTCCTCAATGACAGTTTTTAAAGTTGAATCCTCTACATTCCTAGCTTCTTTAAATTCCGCAAATACTTCTTTAAGATTTATTTTTGTTTTCCGTGCCATAGAGTTAAATTTAAAAATCCAAAATTAAAGTTGCTTTTTTTATTTGTGAATATTTATAACTATCAACCTCGTTTGTTTTAAGATTTTTCAATTCTACCAATTTATCATCCGCATCTAATATTTGAGCTCTAAACTGCTGATTATCAGCGGTTATAATATTCACTTTTTCGTTTATATTCTTATAATACTGTTGCCAAACTTTAAAAGGTGCTGTAAGTCCCGGCGAGGAAACTTCTAATTCAAAATTATCCATTACTTCATCAAGTACTGGCAATAATTGTTTATGAATATGCTCGCATTCATTTAAACTTATCGCTCCATTATATTTATCTAAAAATATGCGTATTGTATCGTTTTTCTCATTCAATTGAATATCAACAATAAAAAACTCATTATTTAAAATATTCTGCAAATGTTCTAAAATTAAGTCTTTCAAATTCTGCATTTGAGTAAAAATTAAGGGGCTGCGTCAAATGTTCCCCCTTACAGAAGGAGGTCAGAGGGCAGCCCCCTTTTGTTCCGTGCAAATATAATGATTTTTTGTAAAAAAAAACAAAACTTTTGCTATTACGTAAGTTTAGAAAAAATAAAAAAAGGATATGGACTAATAGAAAAGCGAAGCCCATATCCCTAAATTAGCTTAATATCAATGCAATATATGGAATACGCTTTCTTGTAGCCAATAAGTAATTATACCAGCAAAATATCCCAAAGCAGCCAACCATGTAATTTTTTTAGCATACCAAATAAAGTCTATTTTTTCCAAACCCATAGCAGCAACACCAGCAGCAGAACCAATAATCAGAATGCTACCGCCAGTACCAGCTGTGTATGCAAGCAACTCCCAGAATAGTCCATCTTGAACAAAATGCTTCATTACACCAACAGCAGTAGCAGGATCAGCAATAGGATACATACCCATAGCAGCAGCTGTCAAAGGAACATTATCCACAATTGAAGATAATAAGCCGATGGCTGCATCTATTATGTACAAATTGGTATGTGTAACCTTATCGAGCCATTTTGCAAGTAAATCCAAATGTCCGGCTGTCTCAAGTGCAGCAACTGCCATTAGAATACCTAAAAAGAAAAATATTGTAGGTACATCAACATGACTGAGTATTCTTTCTATTGAAAGCTGACTTCTATTGGGATCATATTTAATTTTTCTACGAACAAGAATCTCAGTAGTTATCCATACAATACTTAAAGAGAATAACATACCAACATAAGGAGGTAAATGCGTTAATGTTTTCAATACCGGTACAAAGAGTAAGCCACCTACACCGAGAACGAGAAGCAAAACTTGCTCTCTTGGAGAAGTTTGAACTGGTTGCAATTGTGAACCGTCTAATTTCTGTTCTCCTATTGTGGTTTTTCTAAGCATCATACTTACAAAAATCAACGGAATAATCATTGACATTAAGGATGGAATAAACACACCAAGAATAATTTCAACAGTAGTGATATTACCATTTATCCATAACATAATAGTAGTCACATCTCCTATTGGAGACCAAGCCCCGCCGGCATTAGCTGCTATAACTATCAAACTGGCGAAAAACCACCTCAACTTTTGATCTGGCACTAATTTACGCAATAAAGCTATCATTACAATTGTTGTAGTCAAATTATCCAGTGCAGCAGACATAAAGAATGTCAAGAACGAGAGCAACCAAATGAGTTTAACAGGATTTTTTGTCTTTATTCTATCTGTTATAATTCTAAAACCTTGATATCTATCTACGGTCTCTACAATAGTCATTGCTCCTAAAAGGAAAAACAATATCTGAGCTATATCATTCAGATGTTCCCCAAGAGCATATTTTACAAACTCCATATAATGATTATGCTCCGGAGAATCTTGCGTTAATATTGCTTTCTCTTCCCAAAGTTTTTTATAATGCTCCTGATCTACATTAGGTTTTATATACTTAACAATATCCTCAGACATTTCTTTAAGCTCATTGAAAAGAGGACTGGCATTTATCTCTACTATCTGCTGATTATAAGCAGCCATAAGAAGCCATAGGAACATACCTATAAAAAGAGCAGTAGCAGATTTATTAATTTTTAGAGGATGCTCCAACGCAATAACTGTGTACCCTAAGACAAATATTACCACCATTAAGATAAAGACTGTCATAGCAGTATTTTTTAGTATTTTTTAAAACTTTGCAAAAATAAAAACTTAGACCTAAATATCAAATTCTATATAAAATGTTTGTAAATGATTTTTTTAAAGCTTAAAAAACTAAGATGTTAAGAATTTTTTATTCTTAGCATAAACTAAAAAAGAAAAATCATAAGGGTGTTTTTCGTCAGCCTTATTATCAATGCGTAATAATAGCTGCCACTGAGACCAATCTATCTGAGGGAAAAAAGTATCAGCTTCGGCTTCCGCATATATACG
>CAZWVR010000099.1:0-7957 GCA_964637235.1 uncultured Bacteroidales bacterium
ATGCAAAAAGCCGTGGAAACCGTTGTGAACATCATCCGTCTGGCAGCAGAGAAGTAAAAGACACATCCGCCTTGTCCACAGGGCAGGGCGGATTTTCCTCAAATCTCATAATTTTTCAGGAACACAGTCCGCAGAAAATATAATTTTTGTGGATTAGATATCCAGCAAATAGTCAAAAAAATTCTGGGGGTTAACAACACGGAATTGAGCCTGTGGGTAGGTTTGGAAATTTATCTTTAATTTTTTAATGAAAATGTTTTTTATACTTTTACGTTGAAATAAAAAAATATATCTATGATTAAAAGATTTTTTGTGGCATTTGTTATTTTATTGCCTTTATTGTTATCGTTTAATATTGATAAAGTTAGTTTGTTTCAAGATGGATATAGAGATATAGACCCTATTTTTACAAATTATGAAAGTCAATGGACAGATTCCCTGCTTAGAGTAATGAGTACGGAGGAAAAGATAGGACAACTTTTTATGATTGCAGCTTATCCTAAGCTTGGGTTTACTCATTGGAAACATATTGGAGATCTAATAGAGAAATACCATATAGGAGGCATAATAGTTATGCAGGGTAGTCCTTTTCAAACAGCACGAATGATAAATTATTTACAATCTCGTTCAAATATACCTTTAATAGTTGGTATTGATGCGGAATGGGGGTTAGCAATGCGTTTAGATAGCACTATTGAATTTCCTTATCAAATGGCATTGGGAGCAGTTAAGGACGCCACTCTTATCTATGATATGGGTAAGGAAATAGCTCGTGAATGTAAACGTTTGGGAATACATATTAATTTTGCTCCTGTTGTTGATATAAACAATAATCCTCAAAATCCAGTAATTGGTATACGTAGCTTTGGTGAAGATAAATATGAAGTGGCTCGGTATGGATTAGCTTATATGCAAGGTTTGCAGACTAATGGGATTATAGCTTTTGCTAAACACTTTCCCGGTCATGGAGATACAGATAAAGATTCACATAAAACACTTCCTATAATAAGAGCAGATACTATTCGCTTGGATACATTGGAGCTCTATCCTTTTAAAAAGTTAATACATAATGGAGTTTTCGGCGTTATGGTAGCGCATTTATATATACCTGCAATAGTACATAGAAAAAATTTACCATCGTCTTTATCTTCCGAGGTTGTTGATTCTTTATTGAGAAAAAAATTGCATTTCAAAGGCTTAATTATTACTGATGCACTTTCAATGAAAGGTGTAAGCGATTATTTCGGAAGTGGACAGGCTTCTGTTATGGCACTTAAAGCTGGTTGCGATATTTTGCTTATGCCACAAGATTTGCAAAAGGCTTTTCTTGGTGTTAAAAATGCCCTTAAAACTCATGAATTATCACTTACAAACTTAAACGAAAAAGTACGTAAAATTTTAAATGTTAAAGTTTGGTTGGGGCTACATAATGGTAAAAATAGATATGTCTCTACCAAAAATTTGTATCAAGATTTGAATACTTCTGAGGCAAAATTTTTACATCGTAAACTTATTGAAAATGCTTTAACGTTAATAAAAAATGAAAATAGCATTATCCCTTTCCAACACCTTGATAAAATAAAAATTGCTTCCGTAAGCATAGATAATGGCAAAAATACAGTTTTTCAAGATTTTTTAAGACGATATGATGGAGTAGATAATTTTGCTATTAAAGCGAATTCTAAGGCTGAAAATTATAATAGTTTGTTAAATAAATTAAAAAAATATGACTATGTAATTGTTGGTATTCATAAAATCCAAAAATTTGGAGTAAAGACTTTTGGAATACCTATTTCAGAAGTAAATTTTATTTCTAAACTTGCTAATAATAGCAAAGTGATATTAGTCTTGTTTGGAAATCCATATTCTTTGAAGAGATTTAAAAATCTAAATAAAATTCCTGTAATTTTAATAGCGTATGAAAATAGTTATGATGCACAAAGTCTTGCAGCACAATTACTTTTTGGAGGTATTGAAGCTAAGGGACGACTTCCTATTTCAGTAGCAGGTTTTAAATTGTTCACTTCTATACACACCCCTAAGATTCGTCTGAAATACTCTGTTCCTGAGGAACTTAATATAGATACAACTAAACTTAAAAAAGTTGACAGTATTATTTTAGGAGCTATTGAACAAAGAGCGTTTCCGGGTTGTCAGGTCGTTGCTGTTAAAGATGGCATTGTTTTTTTCCAAAAGTCATATGGTTATTTTACTTATGACCAATTACAACCTGTTAAATGGTATAATCTTTATGATATTGCATCTGTGACCAAAGTTGTTGCTACTACTGCTGCATTGATGAAATTATATGATCAAGGCAAATTCGACCCTTATAAGAAATTAGGAGATTATTTGCCTGAAACAAAAGGTACAAATAAATATAATTTGAGAATTTTGGATATTTTAACTCATCAAGCTAGATTACACGCTTGGATACCTTTTTATTGGCAGACAATAGATTGGAACTGGGATATGCCAAAAGCACAATATTACAGATTTACAAAACAAAAAGGTTTCACAGTCCAAGTTGCTAAAAATTTATATTTGAAAGATGATTTTTATAGAGAAATATATCGTAGGATATATAATTCACCATTGTATAGATATAAACGCTATCGGTATAGTGATTTAGGTTTTTATATGTTTAAAAAGATTATTGAAAATCAGACAGGTATGTCCTTAGATAAATTTGTGACAGATAGTTTCTATCGTCCTTTGGGCACTTGGTCTATTCGTTATAATCCACTTAGATATTATCCAAAAAAATATATTGTTCCTACGGAATTAGATACTAAATTTCGTCATCAATTATTGCAAGGGTATGTGCATGACTACGGAGCTGCATTATTGGGAGGTGTAGGAGGTCATGCAGGATTATTTGCTAATGCCAATGATTTAGCTGTTTTTTTTCAAATGTTGCTACGAAACGGAACTTATGCGGGTAAAAAATATCTTAATCCTCAAACTGTAAAATTATTTACTACAAAGCCTTTTAAACGTAATAGACGAGCCTTGGGATTTGATAGTAAACGTTTTGGAATGCGTTCCCCTGCCTGTTCTTATGCTTCTGAGCAGAGTTTCGGTCATCTGGGATTTACTGGTTGTATGGTATGGGCTGATCCTAAATACAATTTTATATACGTTTTCCTTTCTAATAGAATTTACCCCTCCGTTAAAAATAGAAAAATTATTGATATGAATATAAGAGCAAATGTCCAGAAATTTTTATATGAATCTTTTTTAGTCCATTATGCCCATTGACTTCTGTTTTTTTTAAATTACAGATGAATAAAAATAGCTTGTCTTTATTGGTGAAACTATAAATATATTCGTTTTTCCCATATGCGTGTATTTTATAAATATCTGTTTAAAGTTCCCTTCTATAAGTTCTTTTATATTTTTAGGTAAATGCCATAATATAAAATTTGGACTAAACATAGAAGCGTCATAGAATAGTTCTATTTTATCTCCATTTTTCAGATAATATGATAACGTTAAAAATGTTGCTTTGTTTATTTTCAAAATATGAATTTTTACATCTTTTTTACTTAGTATAAACTTTTTCTTACTGAGGTCATAAGCTGCTATAACAAGCCTCTTTTTCCCTTTTTTGGAGTAAAATGTATAGAAATATAATGTGTTTTTAAATTTATGCACTATAAAATTTTGCATTTTATATTCTGGCTTATTGATGTATATTTTTTGAACGGTGGGAGTATATGCTATAATTCCATTTGGAGTGAATGTAAATAGTAATTTATCATAAATATATTTGCCAATGATATATGGAAAATTATAGTTGATATAAATTTGGTTATTTTGGAAATTAAGCGGAGTGTTGAATTCAGAAGAGTATTTTTTTAAGTCCGAATAAATTTCTTTTGCCAGCTCTTTATTTGCAACAGTTGGCTGATAATGTTTTATAATAACAGGTAAAAAACGCAAATTGCTTATATGATTTTTAGTAAAAACGCACATAAATAATGCTGTTTTCCTTTGATTTTTTTTCGGATTGTCAAAAACGAAGTTTCCTAATGAATAGATTATAAGTCTATCTTTATAAATTTCAATAGATTCTAAAACATGAGGATGTTGTCCAATAATCATATCTGCACCGCAGTCTATTAACTTATGTGCAATGAATTTTTGTCTGTCAGTTGGTAAGTTCCTTTCTTCCTCGCCACAATGTATTGAAATAATTACCCAATCGCTAATTTGTGAATATTTTTTTATAGAATCGCATAATAAGTTTAAAGGCGTTTCTCTACCGCAGGCAAATGGCTGATTTAGATTTTGGGGTGCTACTGCAAGATAAAAATCTTCGTATGCAAAAAAAGTGAATTTTATTCCTTTTTTGACTATATTAACCGGAGAAAAAGGTTTTTTGCGAGTGCAATATCCTATCGGTATAAAGCCATATTTTTTTATAAAGTTGATAGTTTGGATAAATCCTTGTTGCGACATATCAAAAGAGTGATTATTTGCAACTGATAGGATGTCAAAACCGCAGTATTTTACGCCATTTAAAAATTGTGTATCTGCACGAAATGAATATGGCCTTTTTATTCTATATTGAGGATTTGGCAAGGCAACAGAGCTTTCCAAATTAGCAAAGGCAAGATCTGTTTTATTTACAAAATTTGATATTTTTTTAAAAGGATAGTTGATATCGTGCTTTATTGTTATAGCGTTTCTTATGCCTCTGTCTAATAGGATATCACCTGCTGCACAGAAACTTACTGTTTGCCCATATCCAAAAGTTATGTAAAATAAAAAGAAAATGCCAAGAAGTACTCTGGTCATTTTTTATTTTTTTTTGAAATTGTTTTTTTCAATTACGCAGCGAAACCCTATTGTGATATTGTTTAAATCTGGATTAGAAGCTTTTCTATTTGTAGGATATAAAACAGATTTTTTACTAAACCAATTACCACCTCTTTTTACTTTCATTCTACCTGTTAATGGTCCTTGTGGATTTCTTTTTGGGGACACATAATAATATGTATCTGAATACCAGTCTGTACACCATTCAGACATATTGCCAAATAAGTCATATAAGCCATTTTTATCTGGTAATTTTGTACCTACTTTATTTGGTTTAGCACCTGAGTTGTCGTAGAATACAGCATAATAAGATAGTGAGTCTTTGAGCATTGTATTTGTAAAACCTGTTTTAGCTAAATATTCCCATTGAGCTTCTGTTGGTAGGTGTCCACCTCTCCATTTACAATATGCACGTGCTCCCCACCAGCTTACAAATAGCACCGGATAGTCTTCGTAGCCTTTTTCGACGTAAAAACTATCAGCTTTCTGATATATTCTACATTTTTCGTTTCTCCATTTACCGTTTAAATCTATCCAAAGAGTATTGCCTTCGTGTCTATTGCCTTTCTGATTTAGAAATTCGCAAAATTGTTTATTTGTAATTTCATATTTTGAAACATAGAAAGAACGTATTTTGACTTTATGTCTTGGGTGTTCATCATATTGACCTATACTATCTGGTGAGCCCATATAAAATTTACCGCCTTTTATAAAGACGAATTCATTATCTGGTTGAGCATATATACTTTTGAGTAATGCGATGAAAATTAAAGTGTTAATAATCTTCCTCCATATCATCATAATGTGCTATTATTTGTTTTACTAATGGGTGTCTTACAACATCTGATTTATCAAATCTAATAAAAGCGATGCCTTTTATATTTACTAATTTGCGATATGCATGTAGTAGTCCTGATGTCCTATCGGCTGGTAAATCTACTTGTGTGATATCTCCTGTTATTATGAACTTAGAATTTTGTCCCATTCTTGTTAGGAACATTTTAAGCTGGCTTACTGTTGTATTCTGTGCTTCATCCAGAATTACTACTGCATTTGAGAGTGTTCTACCTCGCATATACGCAAGAGGTGCTATTTGAATAACCCGTTCTTCCATTAAATAATGAAGTTTTTTTGCTGGTATCATATCATCAAGGGCATCGTATAAAGCTTGTAAATATGGATCTAATTTCTCTTTGTAATCTCCTGGCAAAAAACCTAATTTTTCTCCTGCTTCTACTGCTGGACGGCTTAAAATTATACGTTGAACGGCTTTTTTTCTTAAATGATTTATTGCCAATGCTATTGCTATATATGTTTTTCCTGTCCCTGCTGGTCCTATCGCAAATATTAAATCATTTTTTTGAAATGCCTCTACCATTTTTTTCTGGTTCGGTGTTTTTGCTCTTATCGCTTTTCCATCTCGTCCGTAAACTAAAATTTCTTTATCTTTATACATTAATGTCTCAAAATCTGAATCTTCAATGCTTAAAATATCATCAATATCGCTCAATGATAATTTGTTAAATCGAGTGTAAAAATCTATAAGCTGCTGTAATTTCTTTTCAAAATTTTGTATTTCTGTATCGCTACCGATAACTTTTATTTGGTTGCCTCTTGCAATGATTTTTATATTTGGAAAGTAGCTTTTTATCCGTTCTAAATTTTGATCATTAGTACCATAAAAGCCTACTAATCCATTGTGCTTTATCGTGAATTTCTTTTCGGACATATTTTGTTTTTTTCCAAAAGTAATAAATTTTTTACATTTGTCTCAAATAATAATTATGCATATTTTATTGCTAAGCGACTCAATTTCTGACCCTCTGTATAAAAGTGCAATTACAGGTAAACTAAGGTCTGTGCTCCCTAAGGCAAATATAGACGTTATTCCTGTAAAGCCATTTGATAAAATTTATAGTGCATTTATTCTGAAACATACTTATAATATGTATCCAAAAGGAACTTTTTTTTTAGTTTTTGTGTATGCCTCCGAAGTAGATAAATTCCTGATTATCAAAAAGAACTCTTACTTTTTTTTACTTCCGGATATTGGTCTTATAACACTTATTTTTCCATATAAAGATTTTGACAAATCTCGTTGTTTGACTTTAAATCTCACTTCATTTAATGAATTGGCTATTATATCATATCTGACAGAAATATATCAAAATATAGATAAATTCCCCATCTGCTCCAAATTTAAAGAAACTTATATTCCTTTGCCAATTATTAAACCGAATTCTTTAATTGGTAAAATTATTTATTATGATACTTATGGAAATGGAATAACAAATTTGGAATATTCTGTTCTTCAAAATTTTATAAAAAGGCATTTGGAAATAGATATATTTTTTGAAAAATTTCAGTTAAAATTTATTAAACATTATTCCGAAGTAGAAAAAGGTGAACATTTCGCATTGATAAATAAATGGGGATATCTGGAAATAGGTATAAAAAATGCTTCTCTTCGGGAATATTATCCTGAAAGTCAGTATATTCGTATTATACCTAAGACGAGTTTACAGAAAATTCCTTTCTCAATTATATAGGCTAAGTAAGATATATCCAAAATATAGAGTGAGTAAAAAATACGGTATTGAAATTTTATGAAATCTCCAAAGTAGTTTTTTTCTATCTGCCAGACGCAGAGCAATAAAATTCGCCAAGGAGCCGATGATAAGCCCGTTGCCACCTATATTAACTCCGTAAGTAATAGCTAAGAATTTATGAGAAAAATTTGTAATAAAAATGCTCGCTGGTACATTGCTTATTACCTGAGAAAGTAAAGCAGAAGTAAACAAGCATTTTGAAATTGAGTTGTTTATATTTAACTGCTGAAATTTTTCCCAGATAACCGGAATATTAGAAATTGCATTAAAATCAATGAAAAATATCAAAAAAAGCAATAGTAATAACCAATCTACTTTTATGAGCACTTTTTTTAAATAAAAAATGCCATAGAAAAGTATAACTATTGCGGATAAATATAGTATCGAGCCGTATTCCAAAGCAAAAAATAAGATAATGAGCATTATAAGCGATAAAAATAATAGTTTTATTTGCTCTTTTGTTAATGTCTTCTGAGCAGTGTTTATGATACAAATTTTTTTAGATGAAAAGGAAAAGTAAATAA
>CAZWVR010000100.1:0-7785 GCA_964637235.1 uncultured Bacteroidales bacterium
CCTAATAATGCGTCTTAACAAACGATTATCCGTTGTAGGTATGCGATTATGATAGTCTATCCCTACTTGTGTTAATGCAGAAACATAAATCTTAAATTTGTATTCATCATTTATACCTTTTGTAAGTTCAGGATTTAATCCGTGAATACCTTCTACAATTAACACTCCTTTTTCCGGTAATTCTATGAATTCATTTTCTCTATAATATCTCCTTCCTGTTCTAAAATCGAAACGAGGAACTTGTGTTTTTTTACCTGATATAAGAGAATTCATTACTTCTGTAAATAGCTTAATATCAAGTGCATACAAAGATTCAAAATCGTAATTGCCATTTTCATCTCTTGGGGTATTCTCTCTATTGACAAAAAAATTATCCAAAGATATTGGTATTGAAGGAATTCCGAGTACTTTAAGCTGAATTGCCAAACGTTTTGAAAATGTTGTCTTTCCCGAAGATGATGGTCCTGCAATTAGTACAAGTTTAACCTTACCTCTCTGAGCTATCATATCCGCAATTTCTGCTACTTTTTTCTCGTGCAATGCTTCGGAGATTTTTATCAGTTCTCCTGCCTTACCATTTTGAACTATCTCGTTAATACTTCCTATTGTAGAAACTCCCAATATCTCACCCCAATGTTTATATTCACGAAATATTTCAAACAATTTCGGTTGTTCAATAATTTCCCCTAATTCATCAGGATTATTCGGAGAAGGGAAACGCAATAACATTCCATCATAATACGGTATTAAATCAAAATTTTTAAGATATCCAGTAGAAGGTACTAAATAGCCGTAAAAATAATCTATTTGATTATCCAATGAATAGACAGATGTAAATAAAGTAGGTCTTGTTTTAAATAATTTTGCTTTTTCATAAAGTCTATTTTCTCGGAATTTTTCTATTGCTTCCTCTGTTGGTATCTGCTTTCTATAAAAAGGCAAATCTGCTTTTATTATCTCCCGCATTCTCTCTGCTATTTTAAGAACCTCTTCGGCAACCAAAGGTGGGTTTTTCTCCAATTCGCAATAAAAACCCTTAGAAATTGAATGTTCTATTTTAAGCTGGGAATCAGGAAATAAATCTCTAACTGCTTTCATAAGCACAAAAGATAAAGAACGCTGATACATTCTAAATCCGTCAATATTCGTAATATCAATAAATTCAATAAACTTAGGATTATAGATACGATAAGTAAGCTCAGCAAGTTTATTGTTCACCCTGGCACCCAATATAGGATACTTAAGTTTTATTTTCATATCTTTGGCAATTTCAGCCAAAGATGTTCCCGGTTCATATTCTTTTGAAAGATTATTATTCAAACAATAAATTTTAATTTTACTGTCCATATGTTTATTTTTTTAAATTTAAAGCTGCTTTAAAATAAAAAATGCTTCCCAAAGCTAAGGCTAAACCAACTCCAATGTAAACCGGAGCAAGATATTTCTTTGCCACAATGCCAGTAGTTCTCAAAAATATGCCCAGTGCCATCATTCCAAAAATTAAATAATATGCCCCAGGACGCTGAAATTTCCACCATGGAGCTTTACCGTTTATTTTCTTTATACGTAATATATTTTTATCAATTAACTTTTTAAAAATAAAAATAACTTTTAAAACTCCTATAATAATCCCCAGACTTATTGCCCAAATAATTTCCGCTCTCGTTAATTGTCCAAACCATCTAATTGCAAAAGCATTTAACATTATTCCTACGCCAAACCAGATAACTCCCGCTAAAATTATTAACCCCCTATTTGTCATCATTGGTGATGATTTATTGTTTTTAATCTTCTGAAATTTAATTGAATTAAGAATGCTGATATGAGCATTATAAAACCCATTGTCGTAAATAATATAGTCAAATCCTGACTATTTAAACGAATCATATCGTAAGTTAATATTTTTATAAAAACTATGAAATAGAGCAAAATACCCGAAAAAACTAAATTTTTATACTTGAAAACTATACCTATAACGATTAAAATAAAGGAAATTATACTCCAAATAAGAGAATAATTATATATATGCGAACGAACTACCAAGTCTTGAATCAATATATATGGTGTAAATTTTTTTATCACCACAAAATTAGTTAACTCTGCACTAATTAAATATAGCAGAAAAAATAAACCTAAAAATAAAGTTAATACAGAAAATTTCTTGGAAACATATTGCAATTTATAGCTATCTATAAACATAATCACTGCTGCTATAAACAATAATCCCACCGCATAAAAATGAATATTATAATCTTGCTTACTAACATTTACACTTAATAAAAAACTATTGCGCAAATTACTATATATATATGCGTAATGGAAAATATACAACACTAACATAACTATCCCTAAAAAAACGGAAATCTTTATAACAATTTGTTTGTTAATAAATAACGAGGGCAACATTGTAAGCAGTAGAAAACCAAAATTAAAAATAGAAGTATATGTTTTTATAATAGCCTGATTATTAGTATGCTGCATAAGATAATACTCCAACTCAAATTTTATAGTCAAATATATTGTAATAATTGCAATTACAAATAAAACTGCTTGATAAACAGATTTTTTTATAAATTTGAAATATACGTAATCATACGGCGATTTATTGATAATAAAAATTAAGAAAAAAAGCCCCAATGCAGTAATTAAACTTACAAAAAAACCTTCATTTAAAAAAGGCTGAAAAATAGCAGTAGTCGTCGTGCTTACATATTGTTCATATAAATTGTAAAATAAAGTTATAACAGCTCCTAATGTCAAATTTATTGAACCTCCATACATAGGCTTTAAATCAGATCTAATAGCTATATACATTAAAGCACCAGCTTGAATAGCCCAAACTAATGTTACTGATTTACCAAAATACTCCACAGGCACTGCAAGTGCACTGAACATTATCGTCAAACTTAGAAAAAGATTTAATATTCTTCGGTCAAAATTTTTCCTCGGATATAAAATCAAAAAATAAATGTATTGAATTACAGCTATAAAAGCAGTAAATACACCATAATACTCCATTCCAGTTCGCTTTATCAAAATTACCCCTACTGAATAATATAAGCCCGTTGCTACCATTAAGCCTGTGAACTCTAATGGTATAAATTTTCTATTTTCTCGTATATTATTGATAATCAATATAATAAAAATCATTATATAAAATAAGGTGAGAAAAATAAAAGCAGGTAATACCGGAATATCATCACGCTTCATAAATTCGGTAATAAGCCATACCGCATAAGTCAAAAATGTAAATAAATAGGAAATTAGGTTAATAATTATAGACTTCTTAAAGTAATCATAAACAATAACGCCAATGTTCACTAAGGTGATATAAAGAAATAAACTTATATAATCCTCTGAACTAATATGTGATGTTAAAGGTGCAATAAAAGCAGCCAAAAATGTTATAATAGCTATCTCCTGACGTCTTATTGCTATGGATATCAATACAGAGGAAGCTATTAGTATAATCAGAATAGAAAAAGATAACCATTTACCAATAATATGATATTGATAAAAGCCTGCAAATACAGTAAATAAAATAGTAGAAATAGCACCAGATAATAAAACCGACGATAAGGTTCTAAATTTCTTAAATACCAAATATCCAGCTATTAAAAGAACTCCTGCAAGTAATAAACCTATAAATAATCTACCAAAAATATTTGTCCAGCTACCCTCCATTGAATAATTTACAAAAAAAACTATACCTGTCAAAAAAGAAATTATACCCAGTTTATCCGGTAATCGTCTGATAAAAAACTCCTCTATATGCTCAGACTTACTCTCTAATTTTTTCATTATTTTCTTTAATACCTGCCTATGCTTTCTACGTTTTTTACGAGAATGATTATCTGTATCTTCCTCGATTTCTAAGGAACTTTTCTCCTCATCTCGCATATATTGAATGATGTTCTTATTATATTGACTTACTTTACCTATCTCATTTTTTAATATCTTAATCTCTTTCAATGTTTTTTTTATCTGCCTATTCTGCCAAATATTGCTAATAATTAAATATAAAACTGCTAAAAATAAACCTGTCAAAGAATATAAAAATATTGCAGTGGAAATTTCCATTAGCCGACTTTTTAGGCAAAATTACTTTTTTTTATGCAATATCAAATGATTTTTATAATACAAAAGATGATTTTAAGTGATTAAGCCCTGAAAAAATTTTTTTTTTCCAAATAAAAAGTTTATTATTGCAGACGAAACAAAGCCCTTATTATTATCCCAAAATGTACTTTTTTAAATTATGTACATACTCCTATCTAATTTATTGATTTTTAGCTAAATAAATATGAAAGTCAAATCATCTAAAAATATTTTGTATGTATAATATAATGGAATTGAGAGAAAAAAAAGTCGCTGAACTGCGACGTATCGCAAAAGAACTGGGGATAAAACGCCCTGAACGTATAAAAAAAGAAGATTTAGTTTTTAAAATTCTGGACAAACAAGCTCTGATAAAAAGTAAAGAAAACACTGAGGTAAAAAAAGAAAATCCACAACAAAAACATCCTGCAAAAGACGAAAAAGTAATACCTACAAGCCAAAATACAGAAAATAAGCAAGAAAAACTTATAAAAACAGAAAAAGATACCTCAGAGCAAAAAACAAAAGAAAAAGATAATCAAGAACCTAAACATAATAACCAAAAAAATCAACAAAGTCAAACTATAAATCAAAACAATAACAATCAAAATCATAAAAATAACAAACAACAGCAAAAATATCCAAACAATAAAAATAACAACCACCAAGAAAACAAAATCAAAATAGATGAACGTATATTCGAAGAAGGAGTAATAGAAAATTGGGGGGTATTAGATATCACAAAAGATGGCTATGGTTTCCTCCGCTCAGCTGACTATAATTATCTAAACTCCCCCGACGACATATATGTATCTCAATCACAAATAAAATTATTCGGACTAAAAACCGGAGACGTCGTATACGGTAAAATACGACCACCTAAGGATAAAGAAAAGTTCTTCCCCCTAATAAAAGTCCTAAAAATAAGCGGTAGAGATCCAGAATTTATCAGAGATAGAATACCATTTGACTATTTAACTCCCCTATTTCCAAATGAAAAATTCAATCTGACAGGCAATGGACATAACAATATCTCAATGCGGATAATAGATTTGTTCGCTCCAATAGGAAAAGGTCAACGCGGACTAATAGTAGCACAACCTAAAACAGGAAAAACAATATTGCTCCAAAAAATAGCTAATGCAATAGCCGATAATCACCCAGAAGTACATCTAATCGTATTGCTTATAGACGAACGACCAGAAGAAGTCACAGATATGCAAAGAAATGTAAAAGCAGAAGTTATTGCTTCAACCTTTGACCAAGAAGCTTCAAACCACGTTAGAGTTGCCGAAATGGTACTTGAAAAAGCTAAGCGATTAGTAGAATGCGGACACGACGTAGTAATACTTTTAGATTCTATAACACGTTTAGCACGAGCATATAATACTATTACACCATCAACCGGTAGAGTGCTATCCGGTGGCGTAGAAGCAAACGCTCTCCATAAACCTAAACATTTCTTCGGCGCAGCCAGAAATATCGAAAACGGAGGCTCACTCACTATTATAGCCACCGCACTAATTGATACCGGCTCCAAAATGGACGAAGTAATATTCGAAGAATTCAAAGGTACCGGTAATATGGAACTACAATTAGATAGAAAATTGGCTAATAAAAGAATTTTCCCAGCTATTGACATCAATGCCTCCGGTACAAGACGTGAAGAACTCTTAATTGATAAAGAAACTTTAAGAAGAGTATGGATACTACGGAAAACAATACTTAGCGATATGACACCTCAGGAGGCTATGGAATTCCTCATCGATAAAATGAGTAAAACAAAAGACAATATAGAATTCCTCTCTATTATGAACGAATAAACTTTAATATAAATGAAAATTCTTGGTATAATACCTGCCAGATACGCATCATCAAGATTTCCCGGTAAACCATTAGTACATATTAAAGGGAAATCTATGGTGCAACGTGTATATGAGCAAGCAAAACAAGTTATAGATACTGTATTCATTGCTACCGATGATTTAAGAATACGAAATCATATCTTAGAGATCGGAGCTAATGCAATAATGACATCTAATAAACATAAGTCAGGTACAGAAAGATGCGCTGAGGCTCTAAAAATAATTACACAAGATCAACCAGAATACTACGATATCGTGGTTAATATCCAAGGCGATGAACCCTTAATATCTCCTGAGGCTATTAAACAACTAATTAACGCCTTTAATGATAATAATGTCCAAATTGCAACTTTGGTGAATAAACTTCAATACTCTGACGAACTCAACAATAAAAATACAGTAAAAGTCATTCTCAATAAAAATAATTATGCTCAATACTTCTCCCGTGCTTTAATCCCATTTGTACAAAATGAACAAATAAAACAAAAAATTACTTTTTATAAACATATCGGAATATATGCATATAAACCAAAAATATTATTAGAAATAACTTCTCTACCTCAATCTAATACGGAAATAGCCGAAAGTTTAGAACAAAATAGATGGATAGAATATGACTATAAAATAAAAGCAATTATAACCTCTTATAAAAGCGTTTCAGTTGATACTCCAAAAGATTTAGAAAAAGTACTTCTTTTATTGCAACAAAGAGAAAAAAATAATAAATGAAACTGATTACGTTTTTACTTATTATATTCCTGACCTATTCTGGTATATCACAACCTATACGTGATACCGCTTTGCTTATGCGAGATCTCCGTTATATGGAAAAAAATAAAATTCCTATTAAAACTATCAGTTTCTCTCCTTATGGCAATTGGATTATAATTTTCGGCGATTTCGGATATTCATATAATAAAATTCCCAAAAGTGCTGCCTCCCTTCTTTTACGCCTCAATAAAGAACAAAAAAAAATAAAAGATTTTGAATTCTACGCAGATAGTGGCTGGGTATGTATATTTGAACATAACGGTTTTGCATATAAATTAATTCCATATTCGCTGGCTAAGGCTCTTAAAAAATTAAACCTAAATAAAAAAAATATTCAAGCTCTGGAAATTTTTGATAATCATTGGGCAATAATCTTTGAAAATAATAGAACTTTAATTAAAGCAAATGACAAAAAAATAATCCGATTTTTACTTCGCTTAAAATACAGTAAACAAAAAATTAAAACCATTAGATTTTTTAATAACGGCTGGATAATTTTATACGGAAAAAACTCATACATTGCCAAAAATCCTCCTGAGGATTTGCTAATTACTTTAAAACAATTAAAAAAACTTAACTACACAATAGATAATATTTCCATATACAAAAATTTTTGGTTTATCATTTATAATAAATTTAATTTCAAAACTAATCTCTAATGAAGCCTAAACGGAGATTTTCCCAAAACTTTTTAATAGATAAAAATATAGCCCGGAAAATTACTGAAAGTCTTACCTTTAAAACTAATGAACAAATTAATTGTGTAGAAATAGGAGGAGGTAAAGGCATTTTAACCGAATTTTTAATTAAAAGAAATGAATACAAATTATATGTCATTGAAATAGACCGAGCAGCAGCCGAACATTTAAAAAAACAATTCCCACAAATAAAAGATAGAATAATACAAGCAGATGTATTAAAATTAGATTTTTCTTCATTATTTACTTATCCTCTACCAGTTATAGGAAATTTACCTTACCACATTACAGGACCACTTTTTTTCAAAATTTTTAACATCGGGATTTAATACCACAAGTTGTTTGTATGGTGC
>CAZWVR010000101.1:0-7739 GCA_964637235.1 uncultured Bacteroidales bacterium
AGAAATTTAATATACCTTCTGCTAAACGCCCATCCGGACATCACCATTCAGAGCATCATAGTAGACACGGGTCAACAGGGCGTCCAAGACCCCCTTATAAAAAAGGTTTTTAAAATAAAAATACTTTGGCTTGGGGTTTGAACTATCCCCAAGCTTTTATTATAAGCCTATTAGCTGCGCATTGAAAAGCTATCGAATGAGCTGGGTTTAAGGGCTCTACAAGCTTTTTTTATTTTTCAAGGCACTTATCCCCTTATTTATTGCTTTACTTTTATTAGTAATTCGGGTCTATATTCAAAATGCATTGTATCAAAGTGATACCACTTTCCTCCCCATATAAATCCATGAGCTTCAAAAACTTTTACAATAGCCATTGGTATACGATTTTTATATACAAATTTCCCATTATGTAATTTCATTTCCCAACGCCAATAATTTGAATATTTTACGTTAATATCTATTGCAATTCCAAAGGAATGAGGACTTAGTCTGTCTGTACCACTGATTTTTCGCCAGTTAAAAGTCCCTCCGATATTTACCAAATATTTACGATATTCTCTCATAGTATCTAAAATGTTAGATACTGCTTGTAATTGTTTGTTTACTCCGTTTATTCTGGTAATTAGTATTTTTTTGTGTAGTGTTGAGGGTAGCCAAATTACTGTATCAAGATTATGAGATACCTCTGTTTTTGTACTTCCATACATTTTCTCAAAAAATGCTTGATTACGTATCCGTCCGGGATCTTGATTGTATTTTGGTGGAGGGGTGAAATTTATTGGATATTCATAAGTGAACATATCTTGAATATCCGGTCTCTCTAAAAGTTCATTAAAAGTTTTTTTCTTTTTATCGTCAAAAAGCATCTTGGTTCCATCTTTCCAGATTATATTTTCCCCGTCATATCCTATGATAAAGTCAGGATAGGCTTTTATCAGTTTTTTTACTTCCGTAGGATAATTTTTGTATGCAATAGTTGTTGTATTATTCTGAGCAAATACGCCTCCGAGAATAGAAATACAAAATAATGTTAAAATAGAAATTTTCATTTTATAACTTTTTTTTAATCAGTCAAATATAACTTTTTTCGGTAAACTCGCAAATGTTTTTATGTAGTCAGACCTTTGGCTGATATAGAGTTTTGACAAGTTAAATTGTTTTTATGTTCTACTGAAAAATAATTTTAGCATTAGTAGTTTTTCTTACTAAAAAAATTTATTTTTGTGTTTGTAATATATGAAAACATTTTTTAAACATACATTAGTCGGGTTTTTATTGCTAATTAGTCTTTTAAGTAATGCTTCACCATTGGATAGCCTCCGCTTGATAACAATTGTCAGAAATCCAGATACCACATTGATAATAAGATTAGCTAAAATATCTGAGAAATATTTAGTTTCTAATCCGGATAGTGTATATGCTTATTTGAAAATAATACAGAAATTGGCACAACAGCATTCTTTATTACGTGCTCAAATTATTATTTCTAAGATGCAAGGCTATTATTTTTATTTAAAAGGTAGAGGAGATAGCGCGCTTTTCTATTTTAAAAAGGCATTGAAATTATGTAATGATGATTTTACTTTTCAGAAAATCCAACTTTATAATCTTATCGGTGTTTCATATAAACTTGTAGATAAATACGATAGTGCTTTGGCTTATTTTGAGAGAGGTTTACATTTAGCTAAAAACTATGGATTTAGTAAGTATATACCATATTTTTTGACTAATGCTGCAAATATATACAAGTTTAAAGGCGCAATAACGAGGGCTATGGACTATAATTTTAATGCATTGGCGATAATAGATAGCTTAGGTGATGAGAAATTTAAAAGTATGAAAGCCACTATATATAATAATATTGCAATCTTATATAGCAACCAGAAAAAGTTTTACGATAGTAGAAAATATTATCTTAAAGCTTTGGAATTGTATAAGCAAGTCAATAATTATCAGGGAATTGCCAATGTATATTTAAATCTCGGAGTTTTATATTCAGACAAATCTAATAGAATAAGCAAAGATTCGGTCAAAATTATTTTAGATAGTGCTATTTATTATTATCGTAAGGCTTTGAGTTTATATAAACAAGATATAAATAAAGCTTTGGCTCTTTATAATATAGGCGATTCTTATAATGCACAACACGAATATGATAGCGCCTATTCATATTTAAATAAGGCTTTTGCATTATATGAAAAGCTCGGTTCAATACGAGGTATTACCCAAGTATTGAGTTCATTAGGACAATATTACTATGGTAAAAAAAATTATAATGAGGCTTTAAATTATCTGTTGAAAGCCTATAAAAATTTGAATTTTTTAGATGATTTAAATATTAAAAAGAATATAACAGATTGGCTTTCAAGGGTATATGCAGCTTTGGGAATGTATAAACAAGCTTATCAGATGCACGTGAAATTTAAAAATTTTAATGATAGCCTATTTAATAAAAGTAATGAGCGCCGAATGGCTCAATTAGAACTTTCTTATAAATATGAAAAAGAAAAACGAGAAAGAGAATTGAGATTTGAAGCTGAAATGAAAAGACAGGAGCTAATAAATAAGTTTAGTATAGCAATTAGTTTGTTATTGCTATTGATAATTATTTCAGTATGGCGTTCTTTAAAAATTAAGAAAAAAGCAAATGATACCCTGAGATTGAAAAATGCAGAAATATTACAGCAAAAAGAAGAAATTCAAGCCCAAAGAGATGAGATTGAACAACAAAAAGAAATGATAGAGAAACAGGCAAAAGAGCTTGAAATTCAAAGAGATATTGCATTGAAACAAAAGAAAAATATTGAAGATAGTATTCATTATGCTTTACGTATTCAGGAAGCTGTAATGCCGGATTTAGATTTTTTGAAAAATTATTTAAAAAATTATTTTATATTCTTTAAACCACGAGATATTGTTAGTGGTGATTTCTATTGGGCTGCTCAGCGTGATAATTATTTAGTAATAACAATTGCTGATTGTACAGGACACGGCGTTCCGGGTGCATTTATGTCTCTTTTAGGTATAACCTTTTTAAACGAAATATTGGCAACTTTGAATAAACCAGAAAGTCATATTATACTTAGTATGCTACGCGATAAAGTAATTAAATCTTTGAAACAGACTGATTCATTGATAAAAACACGAGATGGTATGGATATGGCTCTGGTTGTTATTGATACCAAAAATAATATTATGCAGTTTTCTGGTGCTTATAATCCTTTATATTATGTAAAGAAAAAAGGTCAAAAAGCTCAATATGAAACTAATAATCCAGTTTCTATCATAGAAAATTCTTATAATGTTTTGTATGAATTCAAAGCGGATAAAACACCAATAGGATTAGGCTTTAGTCAAAATATAAATTTTAGTGTGTCGACTATTAAAATTGAAAAAGGAGATAAATTTTATATGTTTACCGATGGGTTCCCTTCTCTTTTTGATTATAGAACTAATCGAAAATATACTACTAAACGTTTTAAAAAATTGATATTAGATATAGCTTCTTGGCCAATGGACCAGCAGAAAGAACAACTGGAAAAGGCTTTTTTTAAATGGATAGGAAAAACTAAGCAAATTGATGATGTATTAGTTGGTGGATTTGAAATATAAGTTTATAATGCAACTATTTTTATTTTGTGTATCCTTTCTTTGAGAGTTGAAATATTAAATAGTTAAGTTTTTTTTTGTTAAAAAGTATGTATTTTCTAATTTTTTATAATATATTTGAAACCTAAAAATAAAAACTCTATGCCTATGAAACGATTGTTTACGCTACTCGTAGCGCTGCTATGGGTTGGTGTACTTGGGGCACAAGTGCTTACATCTGTGCCTACTCAACCTACACACCAACAGAAAAAGGGGCAAATTAACCCCAAAGACCAAGTCTCTATTAACACCTTTTACAAAGGTGATGCTAAGAATATTATAGATTACTCATTCTCTTACACTGATGGTACTTTTGAGTCTATCCACGCTACTGGAACACCTATTACTCCTGATAGCTGGGACGATGGTAATTTTGATTTAGACTTAACAGGAACATTCAGTTTTAATTACAATGGCACACAACATTCAGTATTTTCTGTAAATACTAACGGTACATTGAAGTTTGGAAGTGGATATGTTAGTCTCAGTAATGATTTAGCAAGTAATACTTATTATCCTCTGGTAGCTCCTCTGTGGGACGATTTAAGATTTTATGAAAGTGGTTCTAATGACGGGCTATTTTATAAAATAGACTCTCTACCAACAGATACAGTCCTTACTATTGAATGGTATAATGTATGTAGATATGGGCATCAAGGAGATTCTGTAAGTTTCCAAGTAAAATTGTATAAAAATTCTGGGCTTATTGAAGTTGTTTATGGAGATATGTCTAGGGCTGCAAATTGGGACAATGCAAGTGTTTCTATTGGTATAAATGATAACGAAAATGGAGTAACAAATTTCATAAGTGTAACTCCTGGAACACCTCCTACTGCTTCTTATACAGTGGCAAATAATAGCATTGACGGAGCTACTCTGGCAGCAATACCAGAAGGCAGAACATATCAATTTAACCCACCAGTACCTCTTAACCACGATATTAAGGTTATTGCATTATTACCACTTGGCTCACTTACAGGAGATATAGACCTCCAAGCTGTTATAAAAAATAGAGGTGAAAATGACGAAACAGGAGTTCCTTTGAATATTACAATGAACGACGGGACAAATGATGTATATACAAATAGTGTTTCTGTTGATATAGCTTCTGGATTAACAGATACTGTTTCCTTAGGTACTTGGACTGTTACTACTTCAGGTCTTTATACTGCTACACTTTTTTCAGACTTACCTACTGATGAAGATCATACCAATGACACATTAGTAAGAAATTTTGTAGTAGCAGATGCAATAGATACTATGACTAATGGAGCAGATACAGTATGCTATGCTTTATTCTACGATTCTGGTGGTCCTGATGGTGGATATCAAAACAGTGAAAATTATACATTTACTTTCTATGCTAATGACCCTTCAAAATGGTTGCAAGTAGATTTCTCTTACTATGATATTGAGAATAATTGGGATAAACTTTATATTTATAAAGGTACGACCGCTGATGATAATAATTTAATTACCATAATAACAGGTGGTGGTTCTAATGTTAATATAAAAGGAAAAAATAATGCTATAACATTTAAGTTTACTTCTGATGGGTCTGTAACGAAAAATGGCTGGGAAGCAGTTGTATCTTGTTATAATCCTCCTGCTCACGAAATGGGTATTCTTGCTGTAAATCCTACTGGATATCTGGCAAATACTCCATTTAATCCTGTTGTAACTTTGCAGAATAATGCAATTAATGATGAAAATAATTACAGTCTTGAATATACTAATAAAGACGGCTCTTATGCTGGTAATCAATCATATACTACAGTAGTACCTGCTGGTGGTACAGCACAAGTAGAACTACCAAGTTGGACTGCTTCTGCTGGTAATGATACTTTAACAGTTATTTTGCATTTAGCTGCTGATGAAGATGCAACAAATGACACTCTTGTGGTTCCTATGAGCTTTATAAATGCTGATGCTGTAGCTGGACATACCTCAGATGGAACTTATGAATTCTTTAATACTGCAACAGGTAATTCAATGCCGTATGCAACTATCGGAACTTCTCCTTTCCCAATGGCAGAAGATTTTGACGGAACAAATATTTACAGAATATATTATGACTGGTCATTTGCAAAAGTTAATCCAACAACTGGACAAGAAACTATATTAGGAACAATTTCTGGTTCTGATGGTATCCCAACTGGTATAGCTTGGAACTGGAATAATGATAGCCTGTATGTTATGTCTTTGGAAGGTTCAAGCAATAATGTATGTCATCTTTATAGATTAGATCTTAACACTTTAACATTAGTTAGTGTTGGTGTAGCTTCTACAAATGCTATGATAATTGGTATTGACTTCGGGGCACAAGATACTATGCTCTATGGTCCTGCAATTGATAATGAAAACTTCTATGCTATAAATCCGCATACTGGAGAGATGACTTTAATAGGTGGCACTGGATTAGATTTGAACTATGGACAAGATGTTTCTTATGACTACGAAAAAGATACTTTCTATACCGTTGCCTATGACCAAGCTAATTCAAATCCTGCCAGATTTGGTTGGTATGATTTAACTTCTGGTGCATTTACAGAAATACAGCCTAAGTCAGGACAGTATGCAACCTTTGCTTCTTTGAGCACTCCATACGAATTATACACTGTTACTTTCAATGTTACAGACGGAACAGACCCAGTTGCAAACGCAGTAATTAAGGTCGCTAACCGCACTTTGACAACAGACGTCAATGGTCAAGCATCTTTGAACCTTGGAAATGGCGATTATACTGCCTTGACAACAGCATTCGGCTATTTTGATAATTCTACTGACTTTACTGTTGCAGATGCTGATATGACTGTAGATATCACTTTGACAGAAAGACCGCAATATACTATCAGTTTCAATGTTCATAATATTTTGAATAATCCATTGGAAAATACTGCCGTTTCTGTTAGCTACTTAGATAGTGTTTACTCTTCTGGAAATACTGACGCAACAGGTCTTTATATAACAGATCCTTTATATCAGGGATATCCATTCATTTGTACATTTGTTAAAGACGGATATAATACTCTTGTTGATACATTTGCAATTTATAGCGATACTACCGTAGATGTTACCTTGATTGAAACAATGGTTACTCCTTATGCATTAGCCGCAGAGCAACAAAACTTTGACGCTGATGTTCTGTTCTCTTGGAATAATTTCCAACCTATTACTGAGGACTTTGAAGCAGGAGCTCTCTCAGAAGGATGGAGTACACAACAAACTTGTACCGACCAAAGTGGACCTATTCCTGGATACTGGACTGTAAACGATTATTCTAACTCAGATATACAACCTTATGGAACATATTCAGCAGGTCTCTGGTGGAGTTATAATCACCAAGATGAAAGATTGATAACTCCTGCATTTAATTGTGTTGCAAATACCCATTTGACTTTCTATACCTATGTATTTGAAGGTTCTCAACACGGAGACCATTATTACGTAGAAGTATCTACTGACGATGGTAATACTTGGACTCCTGTATGGGATGCTTCTGCATTAACAGGTAATGCTTGGCATACTTTCCAAGATGCACCTTACGACATAGATTTGAGCGATTATGCAGGTCAAAATATTAAAATTGCATTCCACGCTATTGATGGAGACGGAGGCGGTCTCTGGTATGTATGGTTCGTTGATAATATCTCTATTGATTTGAACGGTAAACTTCTGAAATTCAATGGTTCTGACTTGATTGCTTCAACTTCTTACAGAGTAAACAAAAATGCTCAAACTTCTGTTTCTATTGCAAGAGATGGTATGAGCTATCCTCATATCAATAATCCGAGAGTATTACAACATTACAAAGTATTCTTGAATGGTACTTTGGCAGCTGACAATATTACAGACTCTTCTTATCTATTCCAGGACTTGACACCTGGCTTATATAGATTTGGAGTTTTGGGCGTTTATGAAACTGGTGAATCTGATACTGCATTCTTGGATTTCTTAGTAAGAGGTCAAAGAACAATAACTTTCAACGTAACTAATGCTATTGATAATAGCCCAATAGAGGGTGCTAATATCACTATGACTTGCGATTGCGACAGCTCTTATACTGCTACTACTGGTGCAGACGGAACAGC
>CAZWVR010000102.1:0-7586 GCA_964637235.1 uncultured Bacteroidales bacterium
ATATTTTTCAGCGACAAAATTAACAATTTTATCGCAATTCTTTAATTTTTAAACCATAAATTTTCACTAAACTATCACAAAATCTAATCCCTAATTTCATAATAGATAAATTTCTGCTAAATTGGTATAAAATTTGACTTTTAAAAAATAAAAAATGAAAACAAAACTACTTTTTCTACTTTTACCTATTTTATGGGCAATAAATTTAGAAGCTCAAATCTATCAATTTAAAAGCATTTGTAATATTAAACCAACCTTAGTAAAATGGGAAGCTGACGGAAGGTCTTTATCCTTAAAAAATGCTAAACAAGGCATTATTATGCCACAAAAATTAACTATTGCAGTCTATATTGATACCATTAAACTTAAAAATAAAAAAGACTTTTCACTGGAATTTAGATGGTACTATTATTTAAGTACTCGTCGTAAACTTATGGATACAAGAGTAATACCATTAAATAAAGCTCAAAAAGTTGGAGCTGCATATTTATTTAAATGTACAAAAACAGATTTAACAAAAGGATGGTGGGAAGTAGAAATTTATGACACAAAAAAACATAGTATATTAAAATTTGCGCAAATAACTAATTTCCAGATATTTTTAAAATAAAAAACATACCCCTTCGCCAAAATAAATTTACTAACAAAATGCTAATTTCTAATTAGAAACAAACACTTTTGTATACTCTCCTGCCACTGTTGTATACTAAAACCAAAAGTAGTTATCAATTTTTGTTTATTCAAAACACTATAATGTGGTCTTTTTGCAGCAGTAGGATAATCTTCTGTCAAAATAGGATAAATAAAAGTAGATAGCTTAGCCAATTTAGCTATGTAATAAGCAAAATCAAACCAAGAAGCTACCCCTGCATCAGAAAAGTGATATATACCATAGGGAAAATCTTGCTGATCAAGCAATGGTAAAATATACAAAATAAAATCTGCTAAATTTGCAGCATAAGTAGGTGTTCCAATCTGATCACATACAACTCCCAATTTTTGACGAACTTCGCCAAGCTTTAAAATGGTTTTTACAAAATTTTTCCCATAAGAAGAATACAACCACGAAGTCCTGATAATCAAGGCTTTATCATAAGAATACAGTTTTTTCTCTCCATCAAGTTTTGTTTTTCCATATACAGATAATGGATTAGTCATATCCTCCTCAGTATAAGGTCTATAACTATGTCCATCAAATACATAATCAGTTGAAATATGAATGATTGGAATGTCATAGCGAAATGCAATATCTGCCAAATATCCAACAGCAACATTATTGACGAGATTAGCTATTTGTGGCTCAGCTTCTGCCCTATCAACAGCTGTATAGGCAGCTGCATTTATTATCAAGTTAATATTGTGTTTATCTATAAACGCTTCAACCTCAGCTTTATGGGTTATATCTAAATTTTTTCTTGAAGTGAACAAAAAATTAAAACCTTTAAAATTTGCAGATTTCACTCTTAGTTCAGTTCCCAGCTGCCCATTAGCTCCGGTAATGAGTATATTTTTCATTTTTTATAAAAAAAATTAGTTTCCAAATTATCAAAAGTAGGATTTTTAGCATCTTTTTCAGATACAATTTGCTTTTCAATAGGTATTTTCCAATCTATGCCCAAGGAAGGATCATTATATAAAATTCCTCGTTCAGCTTCTTTATTATAAAAATTATCAGTTTTATATAAAACAATAGCTTCGTCAGATAATACAGAAAAACCATGAGCAAAACCACGAGGGATATAAAGCTGCTTTTTATTTATATCAGAAAGCTCCACAGCAAAATATTTTCCAAAAGTTGGAGAACCTATTCTTATATCCAATGCCACATCTAAAATTTTTCCATATAATACCCTGACTAATTTACTTTGAGCATAAGGTTCCAGCTGATAATGTAAACCTCTTATCACGCCATACACTGATTTCGATTGATTATCCTGAACAAACAAATCTTTTATTCCTAAGCTCTTAAAAACCTGGTGATTATAACTTTCAAAAAAATAGCCTCTCTTATCCTCATATACAGTTGGGATAAGAATAAATAAATCAGGTATTGGCGTCATTATCTTTTGTATCATCGGGAAAATTTTTTACTGCATTTTTACTAAATAAAATTAAAAGAATTGTACCTACTGTAATTGAAGCATCTGCAATATTAAAAACCGGTTCAAAAAAAATAAAACTTGTACCTCCATAAATAGGGAACCATTCAGGTAAATGCACCTTAAAAAGCGGGAAATATAACATATCCACAACTTTACCCATAAAAAATGGAGCATATCCACAACCGTGTAAACAAAAATGAGCAGGAGGTAAGTGTCCCCTATATACCACATAAGGTGAATCAGAAAAAAATACTCCATAAAACATACTATCAATAAGGTTCCCCAAGGCACCTGCAAAAATCATTGCCAAAAAAACGATATATCCCTTTTTTACATTTTTACCAGCAATTTTAAAAATATAATATCCCAGAAAGGAGATTATCAAAATTCTAAAAAAAGTAAGAATCAACTTACCCCATTGAGTTGGTAGCTGCATTCCGAATGCCATCCCTGGATTTTCTACAAAATAAATCTGAAACCACTTTATTTTCCAGCCCCAATGTGTATAGCTGCTCTCACCAATATACATATGCGTCTTTACCCAAATTTTTAATATCTGATCAAGCAAAACTATGATAATAACAACTATACCAAATATCTTTAAATTTTGCTTTCTCTGGTTCATAAAAAAAATTTCTACAAAAATATTAAGCGTCAGTAAATTTCAAAAACTATCTATATATTTTTCTTTTATTCAAAGCCTGCTGATATTTCCGAGCATATATCAAATGTTGCTTATAAGTACTTGAAAAATAATGATAACCCGAGAAATCATCTTTTGCACAAAAATATAAATAATTAGTATTCGGAGCATTAAGAACCGCATCAATAGAACTTATGTCAGGAGTAAGAATAGGTCCAGGAGGTAGCCCAAAATATTTGTATGTATTATACGGAGAATCAATATTTAACATATCTTTTAAAACACGTTTTATAGAAAAATCTCCAATAGCATAAATTACAGTTGGATCTGCCTCTAAATGCATTCCTTTTTTTAAACGATTTAAATATACAGAAGCAATTAAAGGACGTTCATCCGGATGCTGAGCCTGCTCAGCTTGAACAATAGAAGCCAATATGATAACTTCAACTGGCTTTAAGTTCTTTTTATGAGCCTTTGTAAGACGTTCAGAATTCCAAAAGCGTTTATATTCCTTATACATTCTATATATAAAAGCTTTCGGCGAAATATTCCAATATATGCGATAAGTATTAGGTATAAACATTGCTAATATATTAAAACGATTAAAGCCATATTTTGCATAAAGAGCAGTATCTTTTAATGCCTTCAATAACGTCAGTGAATCCATTTCAAGCTTTTTGGAAATTTTGCCAGCCAGTTCCTCCTTAGTACGAATATTATTAAAAGTCAAATTTACAGGATCTTGAACACCACCTCTTAATTTATTGATTATCTGCCAGTTATTCATACCTATTTTTAAAACATAACTACCGGATTTTATCATTCTCGGATATTTGCGCATATACATAGCCAAACGCAATGTCTTTATATCTTTTATTACATCATCTCTTGACAAAATATCTAATACCTGCGAAAAAGTGCTATTATGAGGAATATAAATACGTTTTGTCCTTAAAACATTTGAACTAAAAAAAACTATTTTGATACCAATAGCAGAAAAAATCAATAGAACAAAAAAAATAATCAGTAGAATTCTTTTTAATTTCATTTCCCATATTTTTTAATAAACTCCTCTACTTCTGGAACTCCACCTTGAAAAACAAGATATCCGTTATAAGGTTCCCTTTCTGTAATATCATCATTTATAGGTGTCAACATAATTCTTTTAACCTCTTCTGGGTCATGAGTTTGTCCTAATGCCCATCCCAGTTTAACAAAAGCAACTTCTGGGAGCATATTCCCCAAAGGAATAACACCTCTTGCTAATAAATCCCTACCTGTCTCATACACATACATATGAACGTATCCCCATATAGTTTGTAATGTCATAAAAATCAGAACTCCTTTTTCTCTGGCACGCTCTATTGCAGGATATAATTCTCTATTTACATGCCCCAATCCAGTGCCTACAATAATAATACCTTTATAGCCCATATCTACCAGACTATCAAGTATTTCTGGCTTCATATGAGGATAAAAATAAAGCATAGTCACAGACTCATCAAAATAAGGCATAATTTTAACATTTCTATCGCTTCTACGCTTATTATAATTTTTCTTAATAGGGGTTATTTTTTTTCTATCAACAGTAGCTACGGGAGTATCACCAATAGTTCTAAATGTAGATCTGTATGAAGAATGCATTTTTCTGACACGAGTACCTCTATGCAAAAATCCATACTCATCAGAGGTAGGACCAAACATACATACTAAAACTTCTGCAATATCTGAATGACCAGCAGCGTGAACTGCATGTATCAAATTCAAAGCTGCGTCTGACGATGGTCTATCAGAAGAACGTTGCGAGCCGACAAGTATAATCGGTACAGGAGGATTCTGCACCATAAAAGTCAAAGCAGCAGCAGTATGGTGAAGCGTATCTGTACCATGAGCAACAACTATACCATCTACGCCATTATGTATCTCTTTTCCAATAGCTTTTGCTAAACTAATATACTGGGATGGTCCCATATTTTCACTAAATACAGCAAAAACCTTTTCAGTTTTTAAATTACAATAATCAGCAAGCTCTGGAATTGCACTATATAATTCCCCGGGAGAAAAAGCCGGTATAACAGCTCCTGTTCTATAATCTAAACGAGAAGCTATTGTTCCTCCTGTTCCAAACAATTTTACATTTGGAAGACCTTCTGTATATGGAAATTCTTTCTCTGGAATCTTATAATTGGCTTTTCTGTATGCATGTTCCTCCGCAGATATTATAGTACGAATATCAATACCAATATTATATCCAGTTTGTAATTTAATAACAATATGTTTATCATCATCATTTTCCGAACGTGGTAGAACCGTACCAAAAAAATTCCCTCTCGTAGTCTTAAAAGAAGCCTGTCCCCATACTCTTACATTAAATTTACGTAATACTTCCAATGCTTCTCCTTTATAGCCCTGAAAAAAAGTATTTTCTTGTCCAAGCATATTTTATTGTTTTGTAATTGACTTAATAGCTCCCAAATCGGGATAAAATTCAATAGAAACATTTTTCTGTAAAAATAATTTATAAGGCAGCCGAGCTATACTTCCCAACTGAGCAATATACATCTCTATCTGTCCCAATGTCATATTTCCCATTTTCAACTTCAATAAAGCTTTATCCGGAATTCTATAAAAAATGCCTGAATTTTTAACACCTTTTTCTGTTTCTAACAAAAACTGCGAAACTTCAAAATCTCTTATTTTTTCGCAATTATCTTGATGATATATCTCCAAAATAACAGGATTACCTTCTATTGCATCAACTGGCAAAATCCCCTTACGAGTAGAAAATTTAAATAACACAACACGATAAATATTAGGAATTTGTTCAGGAACATAAGTAAATATATAACGATAGGATAAAGTATCGCGCCTCCCTATGAACATTTCAAGATATTGCTTTTCAAGCTTATTTATACCAGAAAGCATTATATTTAAAGCTTTGCCGTCGGGTAATTGATCTAAATCTCCTACAAGCAAAGAAAGCCTGTAATCACGTAAAGAAAATATTTCATCTGCCATTTCACGTGCCTGTTCCTCTCGTGTTTTTTGTATCTGAGTTTTCTTTATAATAGGCACTCGCTTAAAAACAGTATCAAAGGATATCTCCTTATAAACAGTATCATAAACATCTTTATAAATACCTCTGCTACTAAGCCGTCCATAAGAAAGTTCCGTTGTACTTCCCTGTTTTATATTTGCATACTCCTTAAAAAGAAGCGGAGATTGATAATTTGTACCATTTTTATTGAAAGAAATCAAAAAGCCTTCTTTGGTAAGAGAGACAAAATTTGCCAAGGTAATACCTTTACTAATTATAGCATATATATGATTAGTATCAACAATAGGTACGCTCCAAAAGCGTACATTAGATATCTGCCAATAAGTCCGATTTTTTTCTATCCTATCTTTAAGTTTACCTAAATACTTATCGGTATAATCTGAAAAAGGTCCCTTGTTCTCAATTATCTTATTTACAAAAACCTCTATTACAATTTTTGTCTTAGGCAATGAATATAGAACAATATTATTCTGATAATCAGAAACTTCACTTAATGGCTTTACTGTTATAAAATGCTTAGGTGCACAGCTAACAAGCCAAAGTAGGAGAAAAAAAAAAGTTTATTTTTTAAGTTCATTTCTTATAAATTTTATAGTTTCAATTCCAAAAGCGACTACAAAACCAAGAAATAAAAACATTAAAAAGTTAATAATAACTTTCTTTTTTACAGAAACTTTATGAATTATCGGAGAGGGCTTATAATCAAAATCTTTCACTAAAATATATGGTTTATCAAAATGCGAATGCATGATAAAATGCATATACTGCATTTTATTATTATAAACCCCCGGAATATAAGAAATATCCGTTAAGTTTACTTGTTTTTCTTTAACTCTAACAACACTATCCTGTTGTGCTAACTGCTGCTGAACATAATCTGCAAATTCCTGCTGTCCTTGTATATACTTTTGCAAATAAGCATTAGAATTACAATATTTTTCTAAATTCTCTGAAATATCTGACAAAACAGAAGGATCATAAACTTCTATATTTATAATTACCTCTGTTGGTGAATAATATCTATATTCTCCCAATTCAACTTCAAAAGATTTTATTTTGTGTACATCTACGTTAAATACAGACTTCAAATAATTCAGATTACTATCTGCAAAAGATGTCTCTATTTCTTTTAATACACTATAGAGAGGATAAATATTTGGCATATCATTATAAGAAGATAATCTATATACTATACCTGTGGAAACCAATGCAGATGTTTTATAATATGGAATAACTTTTATCTTTTTAGCTCTGTAATAACCATAAGCTATACCTAATAAACTAAAAATCAGTAAAATAAGCCAATAATTTGCAAAAAATTTATAAATTGCAATAATAAGTTCACCCAAAGTAATTTCATCTTTTGATTTATGCATAAACTTACTTTTTTTGGTTTAAGCGTACTGCTGTGCCATATACTAAAATTTCAGAAGCACCTTGCATAATCATAGAAGTTGTTATTCTAACATTTATCACAGCATCTGCACCCATTTCTCTGGCATGCTCTATCATTCTCTCCATAGCTTGCTGACGGGATTTCTCTTGAAGCTTAGTATACTCCGAAATTTCCCCACCTACAATATTCTTTAAACCAGCCATAAAATCATGACCTAAATGTCTGGCTCTCACTGTACTTCCTCTGGCAATCCCCAAAATTTCTATTACTTCATAACCCGGTATAAAGTCTGTCGTGGATACAAAAATATCCTTTTTCATATCTATTTATATTTTTGTAATAATTTTTTCTGATAATCCAATATTTTTTTATTAAGCACACCTAAAC
>CAZWVR010000103.1:0-7486 GCA_964637235.1 uncultured Bacteroidales bacterium
CGTTTTTCTATTTCAAAGCATTCTGGTGCTTTAATATCTTCTAAATTGATACCTCCAAATGTTCCTGCAATTGCTTTGACAGTATTTACAAATTGGTCAATATCTTTTGTATTTACTTCAATATCAAAGACATCAATATCTGCAAAAACTTTAAACAGGAGGCCTTTCCCCTCCATTACAGGTTTTGCAGCAAGAGTACCGATATCTCCTAAGCCTAAGACAGCAGTCCCGTTTGAAATAACTGCTACTAAGTTGCCTTTGTTAGTATATTTATATACATCGTGAGGATTTTTTTCAATTTCTCGGCAAGGTTCCGCAACTCCTGGTGAATATGCTAAGGACAGGTCTTTTTGAGTGCTATAAGCTTTTGTGGGTCTTACTTCAAGTTTCCCCGGACGTGGCTCAGCGTGATATCTTAGAGCCTCTTCTTTTGTGTATAAAGCCATAATTATAAAGTTTTGATTTATACAAAGCAAAAAATAAATTTGTTAATAGTTAATGTTTTTTATCATATAAATTGTCCTTTTGTAATTATATTTTTGAGTTTATAAATTTTATATTTTAGAATAAAAAAGACATTCGGAGTATGGAATATCTGCGTCATTCTTTTTTATTACAGCTATACAGTTGAAGTTCTTTTTTTTATAAAAATTATGTGCTCGTTTGAATTTTGTATCTGAAAATAGGATAATTTTTTCATATCCTTGTTTTTTGGCATATTTTATTGCTTTTGCGAAAAGTTTATCGGCTAAGCCAGTGCCGCGGAATTTTTTATGTAGATAAAAACGCTTAATTATTATTGTATTATTCTCTGGTTTTATAGCAATTGTGCCGATAATTTCTTTTTTATTTACAAGTATCCAAAATTGTCCTTTTTTTTGGAAATAGAATTTTTCAATGTCTAAAAGATCTCTGTCGTATTTATTAGTATTTACACGATAGCCGTATTCTTGATATATGGCATCAATTAGTGATATTATTTTGGGTATATGCTTCTTGGTGGCTTTTATTATTTTCATTGCCCCAAGTATATCTAACACCGATTATTAGGATGTCGTCTATTTGTTTGTATTTCACGCCCATCCAGTTTTCTAAAGTTTCTTCTAAAAGGCGTTTTTGTTCATCAACGGGTTTATCTTTTATAGCGAGGAAAAGTTTTTTAAGTCGGGAGTTTTTGAATTTTTTACCTTTTTTTCCGCCAAATTGAGAAGCATATCCATCGGAGAAAGTATATAGCATATCGCCTTTTTGTACTTTTATGGTATGAGTTGTGAAGTTTTTTTGTACATTTTCAAAAATTCCTATAGGCATTCTATCGGCGGGTATTTCAATTAGTTCGTCATTTCGTGCTATATATAGAGGATTGAAAGCTCCTGCGAATTGTAAGATATGGTTTTGGGTATCTATGATATATAAAGACATATCCATACCATCTTTTGTTTCTTCGATTTTTCCTGTTTGATGAAGTGCTTCTACTATATGTTTGCGGAGTTTATCTAAGATTTTACCGGGGATTAGGTTTTCTTTATGTTGCCATATTATTTCATCTAATAGAGCGACACCGAGCATAGACATAAAAGCCCCTGGTACGCCGTGTCCTGTGCAGTCTCCTGCTACAACAATTATTTTGTTGCCAATTTTTTTGAACCAGTAGAAATCACCGCTTACTATGTCTCTGGGTTTATAGAGTACGAAAAATTCTGGGATATATTGTTTAACGGTTTCCAGAGGAGGCAGCATAGCTGCTTGAATTCTTTTGGCGTAGTATATACTGTCCATAATTTCTTCTTGTTGTTTAGCGATTTCGTCTCTTTGTTTTTGTGCTATGTCTCTTTGTCTTGCTAATTCGTCTCTTTGAGCTATAATCTCCTCTTGTTGTTGTTGTAGTTCGGCATTTTTAGCTTCTATTGCAGCTTTTTGCATTTCTATTTGTTTAGTTCTTTCGCGTACTATTTTTTCAAGTTCTTCATTTCTTAGTTTTAGCGCTCTTTCTCTGAGTTTAATGATTATAAACATTATGATTATCAGTGATATTATCATTAGGATAATAAACCACCATTGTAGCCAGAAAGGTTTTAGTATTTCAAAGTTGATAGCTTTGTAGTAGCTCCATATTCCGTCTTTACCTTTTGCTCTGTATAGAAATGTATAATTACCGGGAGGTAGATTTTGATATGCAGCTAAGTAGGGTACTCCCGAGGAGGATTTATAAATTTTATCGTTCCCACGTAGATAGTAGTCATATACCAAGGATTCTTCATTTTTAAATGAAAGTCCTGTAAGTTCAAAGCTTATGTTATTCTGGAAGTATTTTAATTTTTTTGGCAAAGAGTCTATGTTTTTTTCATTGAGATATATGCTTTCTATTCGGCAATCAGGGGCATATTTTTTAGTATCTTTTTTATTTATGTCGTAGGTAGCTATGCCGTGTAGGGTTCCTATCCATAGTTTTCCTTTATCGTCGAGAACCAAACCGTTTGTTGCAATTTCATTTCCGGGCAAACCGTCTTTTGCATCTATTGAAAATTCTACTTTTCTTTTTTTTAGGTTTAAATAACAGAAGCCTTTATTTGTGCCAAGCCATATAAAGTTTGTATCTATGGCAGGAGATAGAGCATTTATTGAGCTATCTGGCAAACCTGTTATTGATATTTTTTTGAGTTTATTGTTTTTCAATATATATAATCCTTTTTCGGTGCCGAGGTATATGTTATTTTTTATTTTATTTATACTCCATACAGACATATTGCTTTTTATCAGATATTTAAAAGTTGTTCCGTCAAAAAATATTATACCGGAATTACTTGTACCTATTATTGTATCGTTGTGTTCATATAGTTGATATGTTAAAGTAGTTGCTTCATTTTCAATTGGTTTTATTGGTGCATAAAAGTTTTTAAGGTAGTATATTATGCCATTTCTTCCAGATAGTATGAATATTTCGTTTTTTGAGGATACAAATATGTTTTGTACGTAAGAAAGGGCATTTTTGAAAGTTCGTTTTTGTATTATGGATAAGGTTTTGGGGTCTATTAGATATAGTCCGGTGGTAGTTGCAATTAGTATGTTTTTGTTAAATTGCGTGATAGCGAAAGATTGAAAACTTTTTGCAAGTTTATTTGTTAAGTTTATTAGAGAGTCGCTTAATACATAGAGGCTATTATTAAATGCGAACCAAAATTGATTTCTATTGTCTTGGATAATATTATTTACGTAGAATTTTAGTTTTTCAGGATATATAATTCTAAGGCTTTTGTTAGTTAATTTTTCGGCACCGCCGGCAAGCCCAAACCATAAGTTATTTTCGTTATCAACGAAGAAGCAGTAAATTTTTTGTCCTAAAAGACCCACACGAGTGTCGTAGATTATAGGAGCTTGTTTAAGTGTGAAAATCTGGTAGGCTTTAAAATTTGATATGAGCCAAATGGCACCGTCTTTTGTTTGGTATATTTGATGGATAACTTCTTTTATGCCGGTTTGTTTATTTATAGGATTTGTAATTTTCCCTTGTTTTACGAGATAGGTTTTAGTATGGTAAATCCCGCTTTTTGTAGATAGCCATACGTAGTCGTCATTGTCAATGAATACGTAGAATATAAAATCGTTTAGTATTTTTTTTATGTTTTTTGAATAGTAATCGAACAAATATAGCCCCTTATTAGAACCAATTAGGAAGGTATGGTTATCTATTTGTGTTATGGCATGAGCACTTATAGGCATATTTTTAATAGCCTTAGAAAGATTTATGAGGGTGTCTGTGCTTAGTAGATAAATTCCATTATCGCCAAAGAACCATTTTCTATTTTGTTGGTCAATAAAGATGTGTTTAAAAGGAACATTTTTTATTATAGGAATAACTTTTTTTCTGGAATGTAGTTTTGCAATACCTTTAAGAGTTGCAAAGTATATATCACCGTTTTTATCTTGTTTAATATCGAATACTTCATTACTTGGCAGATTGTTTTTTGTATTAATTATTGTCATTTTTCTGCCGTTAAAGCGTACGGCACCTGCAAAAGTTCCGAACCAGATATATCCGTCTTTATCTTGGTAGATACATATTACATCTTCTTGCGGCAGTCCTTGGTCTGTGCCGTAGAAAACAAAGGGGAAATAACCTATGTTATAGGTTTGATGTAATGCTATTAGATATTGTTCTGCTGCGCGGAAAGGCATTCCGGTTTGATCTTTAAATAGGTCGTCAAGTATTCCATATTTATTAGCATATTCAAAGAATTCCAGTATTTTTTGTTTTAGTTTAGGGTGATTTCTTTTGATAGCCCAGCCATTTTTCTGTATTTCACCTAAAATAAATTTAGCTTCAAGGTCTGGGTAGTTAGGTAAATTGTATATTGATATACTAACTAAGGTATAGTCGGCTTTACCTTCTTGAACGAGTTTTAAGTTTTGGTTTAGAGGGGCATAAAAGTAGTTTTTTATTCCATTATTTATTAGCGCTTGTTCATATGAGGAGCCTTTTGCAGTGACACCGCGTAATTTTTTTAAATCTGATATTGTACTTATTTTCTTATTTTTCTTTCCAACTACAACAATTGCATTAGGGAGGTATGGAACTATGTCAACTTTTTTTAATCTCCAAGGGAGTGGAGCTAAGATATCGCAAGCTACGTCAACTTTTTTAAAAAATTCAGGAGTATAGCTACTGTCTTTAATAATTTTACCTTTGTCATTTTCAAAATAAGTTGAAATACTTGGGGCTATTTTAAATTCTAATTCGAGGTTTAAATATTTTGCAAATTCTTCTGCCAGGCGTTCGGAGAATTGTTTTTTACCTGTTGGATGATATATAAGTTCTCTATCGCGCAGTCCTACTATAATTTTGCCAGAAGCTATAATTTCGTCAAGATCTCTTACAGAATTAAAGTTTGCTTCGCTATATGAGTTTATTATATCAAGATAAGTATTATAATCAATTCCGTAGTTTTTTTGGAAAAGTTTATCTAAGGTACCGTTTCCTTTTATTGTTTCAAAGAAGTTATTTATTTCTTCTGCGAGTTTTTTATTACCTTTTTGTATAGCCCAGCCGACATCAAAGGGTTTACCTACGGGGAAGGCTAATTTAGCTATATTAGGGTTATCGTTTAAGAATTTAAGTGCTAAGTATGATACAGCAACAAAACCATCGACTTTGCCTTCTTTTAGGAGTTTTTGAGATTCCTCTTCTGATTTTGTGCGGATTATAATTATTTTATTGCCCAGTTTTTTATTTATACGAGATATATTTTTTTCATAGCTGGAATTTTGTAGAAGGGCTATTTTTTTACCTTTTAAGTCATTGTAATTTTTTATGCTTGGGTTATGTATTAGATTGAGATATTCTTCTGGAATTAAGGATTTTGTTAAAAATGACCATTGATGTTTTTGTTTTCTGACTATTAGAATATCGCTTACTTGGCTGATTCCTGCGTAGTCAAAAAGTTTTTTTCTCCATTCATATACGTATATAGTGCCGCATATTAAATCTGCTTTTTTTAATGCGTCGGGGGTATAATGATAATTGGGATTAGTTTGTAGGTCTGGGGGAAGGTATCCGTTATTTGAAAAATTTTCTTCCCAAGTTGTGATTACTGGCACAAGTTTTACGTGTAAGAATTTTGCAAATTCTTCTGCTATTTGATAGTTTATGCTATTGCGGCTACTTTGAGTAAAAGCTATGTATATTACTCCACTTTGTTTTATCTGTTGTAGATTGCGAGCATTTGATGTATTGAATGTTAATATTAAGATTATCAATATGTTAAGTAGTCGCTTATGCATAAATGTTTAATTCTAAAATATACGCAATTTTTGTGCCTATTATTGAAACGATGTTTAACCTTTTGTGTTGTTTTGTTTACAAAAATAAAATTAAACTTTACATTTATCTTTGTTTTTTATTTTTTTATAATTCTGTTGATTTTATTATTTTCTTTTTTCAAATTTATATAACTCGATTAAAATTTGAGTTGAAATATCGGATTTATTATCTGACTTTTGGAATTGTTTTAGGGTTTGTTTTTCAAAATCTGATTTCTTTTTTTTAGCAGTTTTTGCCTTTTTCCAGTAATTTTTATTTATTACCTTGTTATATTGATAAAAAACGGCGTAAGCGTGATTTTTATTTGTTTCAAATTCATTTTCTTTTTTATCAAAATGATGTTTTAAACTTATTTCTTCTGAGTATTTTTGATATTGTTTTGGAATCTTCTTTATTTTTAAAGAGATTGGAATATATGGATTTACGCAAGGATTAAATGGTGAGAAGTATATTATAGTATTTTTCCCATTTAAATCTGTGATTGTGCTAAATTTTGTTCCTATGTTGCATATAGGGTGTATCATACTTTTGTGGGGATTAGGTCGTATTTTTTTATTGGCTTCAAAATCAGTTCCTTCGTAGTGATTAGAAAGTATTTGTTTAAGTTTTTGCAAGTTAATTATGGAATCGGGTGTAAAAAAACCGGGTAAGTTATTACTGTATCTAATGTTTTTTTTCAATAATTTTATGCCTATCCAATTTCTGGCAGTATTAACTAATGCACATAAATTATTGGGATCTGAATATGCTTTACGAAAGTTGAATTTTTCTTTTGGATTGTACCATCCTCGTTTTATAGCATATTTAATGATGTCTTTTGAGCCTAAAAAGTTATTTGTATCTTTCAGGTCAATATAACTAATTGTGTAATAGTTCGGAACAATAGCGACCTGTGTATCAGCGACACGTTGAGCTATCCAATGTTTGCCTTGCACAACAGCTACTATCCAAGCTTCTGAACTGTCTGCTATGGTATAGGTTCTGCCTGAGGAATTATAGCCGTATTTTTCTATTAGTTTACCTAAAATTTTTACGCCATTACGTGCATTTTTGGCTTTTATTGCTATTAGTCTCCGCAAATCATAGTCAAGTATCCCTTGGGCAGTGTCTTCACGTGATGGACACGCATTAGAGCATATAGCTACTCCATAATCATTAACGTAAAAGTCGCCAAATTTTTCTTGTGTAGTTTCTATTTTTAGGAAGCCGTTGTGCCTCTTTGTAAATGGGATTTTCTTTCCATTGGTAAGTGTATAGTAGTCTGATGTTGTTTTTGTTTGTGTTCGGTAGATGTTTATTATTTTATTTCCGAAGTCGTCTTCATTATGAGCTAAAATAACCCTTCCGGTAGAGGATATTTTTTTACCTACTGCAATTGTATAGCAGTTATATCCTTCTTGGGCGTATATTGTTGATATAAAAGATAAAAATAAGATGATGGTAGATAATTTCATTTTTTTTTTGCGAAAGTAATATTTTTTGTAAATAGTTTAATTAATTTTGGGCTACCTGCTATGATAGTTAGCAAGTAGCCCATAGTAAATCTTTTTGTAAAACTTTAAATATTTTTGTTTAATAAATTGATAATAAGAATATTATTAGCTTTAAATTACCTTTCCTTGTAGAATATTTTTCCGGTTATTACCAGTCCGATAAATACGAAAATTG
>CAZWVR010000104.1:0-7427 GCA_964637235.1 uncultured Bacteroidales bacterium
TTGATAAATATAAGACAAATATAAAACAAGCACAAGGGCAAAACTATAAATAAATATAATTGTTGGTATTTGTTTTTTTACTTTAAAGAATAACAGTATAATTATAAAAAAGGTTATTATTAAATAAGATATGATTCCAATTTTATTATTTATTACTCCTATAAATAGCATAAAGAATAAAAAATATTTTAATAAATTAATATCAACTATTTTATACATTTTTCCCAACAAATTTTAATATTCTTTTAAAGTTTTTAAAGCCAAAAAAAGATAAAAAATAAATTATAATCAGCCTTTTATCAACCAATAAGTATGGTTTTAACACTCCTCTTTTTATAATTTTTTTTTCATTCCATTTATTATAAAACTCATGATATGCGATTTTAGACTTAAATTTTTGAATACAGTTTTCATTTTCCAGTTCAGGATACTTTCTCAAAAAATCTTCCAAGAACAGTCTATTTTCTTTCTCAAACAGCTCTCTTTTTGTCCAACTAAGACTATCATTATGTGCTCGCCATATACAAAGTTTTTCATCTAGATAATAAACCTGGGATAGCTTAGACATTCTAACAAAAAAATCAAACTCTTCTACCATACTAAATCTAGTATCAAACAAATAATTCATATTAGCTAATGTACTTTTTTTAAACATTACACTAGGAATCATAACCTGATAAGATGCTATCCATGCTTCAAATACATCTCCCGATAATTGAACTTTATTATAAAAAGCTTTTTTATTATTTTTATCCTGAAATAAAGTATATCCATTAGTATAAACTAAACCAATTTCATCAGATTTAAAACACTCTAAAGTTTTTTCAATTTTTTGAGGTAGATATAAATCATCACAGTCTAAAAAAGCAATATATTCACCATTCACTTTCTCCAAAGCTTTATTTCTTGCCTCTCCTAAAGTAGTATGAGTGGGTGCATAAAAATATTTTATCCTTTTATCATCATAAGACTTAACTATTTCAGCACTTTTATCTGTAGATTGATTATCCCAAAATATTAATTCCCAATTTTCGTAAGTTTGAGCAATCACACTATCTATTGCTTCTTTGAGGTAAGTATCACTATTGTAGCAATTCATTACAACAGATACTAAAGGTTTATTGCTCATAAAAAGCCTTTATTTTTTCTATAACTTTATTTTGCTCTTCTAGTGTTAAATCCACATGGCAAGGTAGTGTTAAAATCTCTTTATATATTTTTTCGGTTATTGGTAGATTATTATCGACTTTATATCTACTTAGCAGATGATTAGGTTTGTAGTGTATTCCACACTCAATATTGTTTTCAATGAGATATTCTCGTAACTCATCTCTATTTTTTGCTTTTATGACAAATATATGAGGTAATATTTCATCAAAATTAAAGTCTAAAAATTTTATTTCTTTTATATCTGTCAATTCTTTGATGTATCGCTTTGCTATACTCTGTCTCTTATTTCTAAATTCTTCAAGTCTATCCACTTGAACTATCCCAATAGCTGCCATTATATTACTCATATGGTATCTAAAACCTTGATGTTTGACATCAAAGTCCCAGCTTCTTTGTCCTGTATATCTTTTGTCTGTATCTTTTTCAACACCCAAAAGTCTTCCATCTTGTACTTTTTGGATAAACTCTTTATCATTTGAAAGTATTGCTCCACCTTCTCCTGAAGTGATATTTTTAATCCCATCAAAACTAAAACAGAGTATATCTCCACGAGTTCCTATTAAATCCTCATCTCTTGTACTACCAAAGGCTTGAGCAGCATCTTCTAGTACTCTTAAATTATACTCTTTTGCCAACTTATAAATTTTATCCATGCCTTTAGAGTTACTTGCGTAATGGACAGGCATAATAGCTTTTGTATTTTTTGTTATTTTACTTTTTGCATCATTACTATCTATAAAAAGTGTTTCTGGATTGATTTCACAAGCAACTGGTTTTGCGCCTGTTGCCGAGATAGCTTGAAAAGAAGCCACATAAGTCAAAGATGGGACCAATACTTCATCTCCACTACCAATACCTAAAGCATTCAATGATAAATGCAATGCTGATGTACCTGTGTTTACACAAACAACATCCATATCTGTATGCAAAAATTCTTTTATCTTTTTTTCAAATAGCTGAACTTCTTCCCCCATACCAAGATATTCTTTATCCAATACTTTCATGACTGCTTTTTTTTCTAAATCAGATATTGAAGATTTTGATAATCTTACTTTACCAATCATATTTTATCTCACTTAACTCTATATTTATTGACTCATTTGGATCATGTTCAATATCAGCAATATTTAAAAGTATATTATATTCTTCAAGTCCTTTGAATGCCATCCATAGGTTTGGTTTAATAGTTAGTCTTTGGTATTTTTTTTTCGATAAAATAACACTAAAAAACTCTTTAGTATTTTCGTCGTACACAACAAACTCTATTTTACCAACTGGTACTACTAAATTTAGAGTCATTTTCGTATGTTTTTTCCAACCTTTAATTTTATCTTTATGTACAACTGAAAAATAAGCTTCACCAAATCCACTAAATCCATTATCACTCTTTTTCATTGCATGGAATATATCACCTTTTGGATTATAAATTTGTTTTAATGGTGTTAAAATTACTCCGTCCATTTCAAACCTTTATATTTTGCTATTTGTTCGTATTCATTTATTTGTTCTAATGTTTTTTTATACATGTCTTTATTATTTTTATAAAAATCATAATACCACTCACTAGTAAATCGAATAGTATCTTTATACTCTAAATTTGCTTGCCATTTAAGATAAAAAAGTGCCTTATCACAATTTAATTTCAATAAACCAGCTTCATTAAAAGGGATATCATCTGTAATAGTATATGAATTTTCAATATTCTTGAATCCCCAATATTCACTTAAATCTTTTAACAATTCTATAACAGTATTATTTTGTTCAGATTTCGGTCCAAAATTAAATGCTTCTCCATGCAAAGAAATATCTTCATGTAGAATTTGAGCCAAATTTAAATATCCACTTAATGGTTCCAAAACATGCTGCCAAGGTCTAGTAGCATTTGGACTTCTAATTTCAACTTTTTCACCTCTACTCCATGCTTTCATACAATCTACCACAATTCTATCTTTTGCCCAATCTCCACCTCCTATAACATTTCCTGCTCTTCCTATAGCTAATTTTATGTTGCTACCATCACTCTTAAAAAAAGAATGATAATACGATTTTATAATAAGTTCTGCAGCACCTTTACTTCCACTGTATATATCTTTTCCACCCATTTGATCATTTTCTTTGTATCCCCAAACCTGTTCTACATTATCATATGCTTTATCACTTGTAATAATTACAGCTGTACATTTATGATTTGAAACTCTCAAAGCTTCTAAAATATTAGCTGTTCCCATAGCATTTGATGAAATTGTTTCAATCGGATTACTATAAGATATAGAAACTATAGGCTGAGCAGCCAAATGAAATAAAAAATCTGGTTTTTCCAATGAAATAATCTCTGTCATTTTTGACAAATCTCTTATATCTTCTTCATAATGTTTTATTTTATTTTTCAAAGCTAAAACTTCAAACATAGAAGGATTTGTAGGAATATCTTTAGATATACCTACTACCTTTGCACCTAATTTTAAAAGCCAAGTAGTTAACCAGCTACCTTTAAATCCAGTATGGCCAGTTACTAAAACTTTTTTATTTTGATATACATTCTTAAACATTATCTCTCCCATATAATCCAAGGCGCATTATTTTTTTTACACATATCATTTAATTTCATCTTATCTCTTAAGGTATCCATTGGCATCCAAAATCCATTGTGTTTATATGTATATATCTCACCATCTTTTGCAAGATTTTGTAATGGTTCTTGTTCAAATACTACATCATCACCATCAATTATATAATCAAATACTTTAGGTTCACAAACAAAAAAACCTGCATTTATCCAACTGCCATCACCTTTTGGTTTTTCTTTAAATTCTCTAACCTGATTATTTTTATCTATATCCAAAGCTCCAAATCTCCCATCTGGCTGAGCTGATGTCATAGTTATGGTTTTACCATGATTTTTATGAAATTCTAATAACTTACCAATCTCAATATTTCCAACCCCATCACCATATGTTAACATAAAAGTTTCATTACCTATCACTTTTTTAGCTTTTTTTATTCTACCCCCTGTCATAGTATTTAAACCTGTATCAAGTAAAGTCACTTTCCATGGTTCACTGCTATTATTTAAAACTTCAATATTGTTGTTTTTTAAATCAATAGTTACATCACTTTGATGTAAAAAATAATTTGCGAAATATTCTTTAATAACATAACCTTTATATCCCAATAAAATAACAAAATCATTAAAACCATATGTTGAATATATTTTCATAATATGCCAAAGAATAGGTTTACCACAAATTTCTACCATAGGTTTTGGTCTAATGTCAGTTTCTTCGCTTAATCTTGTTCCAAATCCACCTGCTAATAATACAACTTTCATAAAACTTGCTCCTTTGTTATTATATCTCCAGAATTTTTCAGTTCTATCAATAATTTCTCTAATTTTTCTGGTTTAATTTGATTATGTGTTGGTAAATTAAATATATGTTTACAAACAAATTCTGATACTTTATTTGTTCCCATTTTATATCCTATTTCTTCAAAATTATTATTTTTCCCAGAAGCAATGGTTTTAAACCAAATAGACAAATCTATCTTCTTACTAAATCTTTTTTCCCAATAATCTCTATTTTTTATCAAAAAACTATATCTTAAAAATATATTTTCTTCACTATTTATATATTCTGATGAATAAATATTCAATATTTTATTGTAAAATTTTACTATTTTTTTTCTATTTGCTAAATTAGAATCTAAATTTTCAATTTGAGAAATTCCTATTTTTGCTAAAACATTTGAAAACTTAGCAGGATATGGATAGTTTTTAACATCCTTTAAGTTATGAAGTTGTTCATCTAAAAAATATGTCATAAGATTTAATTTAGATAAAACTGCATTAAAAAATTTTCCAATCCAGTAAAAATATGGGTGGAGAGTAATTAAATTTAATACAAAAGTCCTAACAATTTTTTTAGTATAATGCTTATCTAAAAAAGGAACATTATTATAATAATTATTAAATTCCGTTAGATATTTCTCATTATTTACACTAACAATGCCACCTAATCCAGTATTGATAACTTTGCTTCTATCCGTTGAAAAAAAACCAAAATCACCTATTGTTCCAGCATATTTACCATCTACTTTTGCACCTAATGCTAATGCAGCATCTTCTATTACTAATAAATTATATTTTCTAGCTAATTCCATAATGGCTTTTATATTGCACATTTGCCCAAAAGTATGTTGAGCATATAAAACCTTTGTTTTTGATGTTATCAAAGCTTCTATTTTTGATACATCAATATTAAAATCATTTTCATTAATATCACAATAAACTGGTCTAGCACCGCAATAAAGTATGGCATTTGGTACAACCACGCAAGTAAAGGAAGGAATAATTATCTCATCTCCAATTTTTATACCAATAGATTTTAAAATACTATACAACCCCATTCTTCCACTTGCAAAAGTATAAATATTTTTTGCATTCAATTTACTTTTAACTTTATCCTCATATTCTTTTATACTAGAACCAATTATTATTGCTTCATTCTTCGTTTTATATAATTCTTTTATTTCTTTAAAAGAATTCGTTCCACTAAAAACATTCATTTTATAGTGAGGATATGATGGTAAATAATTAAAAAATTTTTTAATTTCCATATTTAAACCCAAAAGTTTTTATAATATTATCATTAGATAACGGTGAAAAAAATTTTTCTTTATACCAATTTGCTATTTTTTCAATTTCTTTCATATTACTTTTTCTATATTTCATAAGTTTATCATAAATATCTTTAATTTCATTTTTGTCAAAAGCAATATCCCATATTTTACCTTTACCCATTTCTACAAGAGGATTTGCAGTGAAGTTATCTTGGCTAGCTATAACTATAACAGAAATACCACATACTACTGCTTCTACACAAGTGCCTGATGCAGTACCTATCACAAGTTTTGCATTTTCAAAAAGTTTATAGATATTCTCATTTGAAACTGTAATATTTTTTGGTAAGATTCCAAACTTTTTAATATCAACAGCAGGATGATTTTTAAATATAATATTTTCAAAATCTTTAACACTTTCAAGCATATATTTTGTATCATTTTCTATATAAGAACCTAAAAGTAAGATATTTTTTTCCTCCTTTATACCCTCAAAATCAAAAATTTTTTTATATCTTAATGATACCCCAGTATCATATATAACTTTTTCCCTTTGTTGAATATAATATTTCCCATTAACTAATACTTTATGAGGAGAACTTAGCATATCATAATCTAAATCATCTACATAAGCATTAAAATAAGTTTCATAATTTAGATAAAATTGTAATGCTATTAATTCAATATTTGAATTACTTTTTCTGATAGCATAATTAAAACTCCTCTCAATAACTTGAAATTCACTCCAAGAATAAATTTTCTCTAAAGTGTCTATTTTAGATATATTTTTACCTAAAATATAGCGACTTAAACTATCAAAGCTAAAATTATTTATATCTGCAATAAGCGCGTTATTAAATACTTTATCCTCATAACTATTTTCTTTTTGAAGAAGTCTTAATGTTTTAAATGGATAATAGAGTATCAATTTTAATAATATAAAAAAATCTTTATATCCAAATAACTCATATTCAAATATAAAATCTCTCTTATCCTTGCTTATTATTTTGAAAAATTTTACAAGTTTGAATGGATTTTTACCTACTTGATAAGGTCGAAGGAGTATAGTATAATCACTATTATACTTCTCAAATATCTCATATATTCCAGTAAGATAATTTTCACTAAATTTTTTCTCTTTTTCCCTTTCACCCCCACTCCCACAACTCCCTCCAATAATTTTACTCTTTTCCCCCTCTCTTTTTTCTCCTCGGTATCCTCCTCGCCTCCGTCTCCCTTCTTCATATCGATATAGTACCTCTTTTTGGCGAAGCGGTAGAGGATGGCCGCGAACTCTTCGGGGGCTATCGGCTCTTTGTGCGCTTTTTCGACAACGCCCCAAAAGTTTCGTCCGATTTCGTGCATTTTCGATACGGCCTCTTTTTTGTCCTTGAAAAGCCCCGTGGCGAGGATTACGCTCAAAACGGCCGAGGCTCTTTTTTTGGCTCCCTTTTTTGGTTTCGAGGCTCTTTTGATCTCGTTCAGCGCCGTGGGGTGCATTTCGGGCGTGTTGTCGAACATGTAAACTCCAGCGTACAGTTCCCCGTTTTTCTCCACGGCCCATCCGCAGCTGATATATCCTATGTCGAAAGCGAATCGCGTTCCCATTTTTCTTTTTTTTGTGACGATGGCGTTCATTG
>CAZWVR010000105.1:0-7408 GCA_964637235.1 uncultured Bacteroidales bacterium
TCCGCCCATATTTCTCAGACGTATTTGTCTTACGATTTCTTCTGCTGCTAACATATTTACTTCGAGGGCATTTGTTTCTTGATCGGTTTTATTAAAGGTTCGCACGCCGCTATTTACGTCGATAACGTGGAGGGCTTCAGTATGTTCAATAATAAGGTATGCACCTTTTTTTAGGTTAACAATTTTACCGAATGCAGATTTTATTTGTTTGTTTATGTTGTAGTAGTCAAAGATATCCTGTTTGTCGGTATATAGTCGTAATATTTTTTCTTTACCGGGGACAGTTGTTTGTAGGAATTTTTTAATTTGATAATATAGTTGGGAGTTATTTACATATATAGTTTCGAAGGAGTTATTTAGTACATCTCTGAGATATGCAGATATTACATCTAATTCGCTGAGGACGAGTTTTGGAGGGGAAGCATTTGCGAGATTATTCAAAGCAGTATTCCATTTTTTTATTAGGTGATTTAGTTCGTGATGTAGAGTAGCGCTTTTTCTTGTTCTGGAAGCAGTTCGTGCAATAATACCGAAATTATTAGGCTTTATACTTATTAGAAGTTGTTTTAGACGTTCTCTTTCCTCTTTTGATTGGATTTTTTGGGATACGGCAACTTTATTCGAGAAAGGAACTAATACTAAATTTCGTCCTGCGATAGCTATTTCTGTTGTAAGTCTTGGTCCTTTTGAGGATATAGATTCTTTTACGATTTGAACGAGAATAGGTTGACCTATTTGTAGCAGATCTGAGATTTTGCCGTATTTATTGATGTCTGGGAGGAGGTTAATTTTTTCTAATGGTTGTAAATTTTTAGGGTGGGCAATTGCGGTACGAATGTATTTATTAAAAGTAAGGAATTTTGGGCCTAAGTCAGAGTAGTGTAGGAAGCCGTCTCGTTGATATCCTATGTCTATAAAAGCGGCATTTAAGCCGTTCATAATTTTTTTGACACGTCCGAGATATAAATCGCCGACGGAGAATTTTTTATTGCTTTTTTCTTTATTTATTTCGACGAGTTTTCCGTCTTCTAATAGAGCAATTGTAATATAATCATCATCACTTTTTATAAACAGTTCTTTTTTTGTCATCTGTGCATAATGGTCATTTTATCTATAAACCAAGAGATTTTCGGGATTATTATTTGTTAAGAACAAAATAGATTATCGGGGCTGTGAGGGGAGTATTCAGGTGGTAATATTTACAGCCCCGATTTTAGAGATAAATCAAATATCAACGTTTCTTTTTCTTATGTCTATTTTTCCGTAAGCGTTTTTTACGCTTATGGGTAGCCATTTTGTGTCTTTTTCTTTTTCTTCCGCAAGGCATGGTCCCAAATTTTTGCTATTTAACTTTAACTTTTGTTTTCACTTCGTTTAGAAAACCTTTTGAAGGTTTAAAAGCAGGGATAAAGTGTTCTGGAACTATAATTGAAATATTCTTACTTATATTACGTGCTTTTTTCTCTGCACGTTTCTTTAATATAAAACTCCCGAAACCTCTTAAATAGACGTTCTCTTGATTTAATAGAGAATTTTTTACTACATCCATGAAAGTTTCCAAAGTTTCTTTAACTACAACTTTTTCAATTCCAGTTTTTTTTGAAATTTCATTTATTAAATCTGCCTTTGTCATTGTATAAAAATTTTGGGTTTAACAAATTAAAAATAAAAAGCGTGTGCAAATATAAAAGTTTTATTTTCAACTACAAAACTTTTTTCATTGGTTAAAGAATTCATAGACTTGTTTAATTTCTGAATTGGGATTATCTTGTTGATTATTAGGCTGTTTATATATAGTAGGGTATCCATTTTTATAAATTTGTTTTTGTTTTATTATACCTCGTCGGTTATTTGCTTGATATTCGAAGTAAACTATAAAGTTAGCTTTTTTGGGGATTTTTTTTATTGCTTTTGAATATATATTGACCATAATAATACTATCTTTTTGAGGCATAGAAGTCCAGATAATCTTTATTGTATTGTTATTTATTTTATAGTTTTTATTGATGGGTTTAGTAAGAACATTAGTTATTTGTAGGCTATCGGAGGCAATGAAAAGTATTGCAGGTCCAGTAAAGTCCCATTTTTTTATAAGAAGTTGAATTTCAGTAGGCTTATTTGGTATAATTAGTGGATAATTAGGTATTAAATTTATTGTTTGTGCGATAGAAAAATTATATATAAAAATAAAAATAAAAACTTTTAAAATCGAATTTTTCATTTTTTAATTTTTTTACAAAGAAAAGAAAATAAAATAAAGTGCACAAATTTTTCTTTTATAAAAATTAATTTTTGGTATAAATTGACTTTTTTACAATGGTTATGAGAATTGATATTAGTTATTTTCAAGTTGTTTTATAAAATTATCTATTAGGCGGTATACATTGTTGTAAGCTGATAATGGGATATTTTCACGAGTGTCATATATATTGTGAATTTGTTTGTATTTTCCGAGTGTATAGAAAAAGAAGTCGGGTACACCTTTTTCGTAGAAGGGGTAATGATCGCTATTGCGTGCAGCGCCACGTTTTTTTATTTGAGGCAGGAGGTGATATTTATTATTTATGTTTTGGAGCATTTGATATTGTTTTTTGTATATTGTACTATTGACTACTTGGACGCCTTCGTCGCCAGTACCCATTAGGTCTAAGTTTATAAGGAATTTTATTTTGTTCAACGGGAATAGGGGGTGATATACGTAGTAATATGATCCTAACAGTCCCAGTTCCTCACCGCTAAAAAATATAAAAGCGATAGAATATTTTGGTTTACATTTTCTATTAGATAGTTCTTTTGCAAAATCAAGGAGCATAGCTACTCCGCTTGCATTATCGTGAGCTCCGGTAAAAACTGCATTTTTTCCTAAACATCCGATATGGTCGTAATGGGCTGTTAGAACAATGAAAGTATCTTTTTCTCCTTTTAGATATGCTGCAATATTTTGTGTTTTATAATTTTTTATCAGTTGGGACTGTATATTTACAGAAATTTTTTTTATTTTTTTTAGTATTCCTTTTTTTACAATTATCACTACAAAATTTTTATGTTCCATTGATGGTATAAACATCATTTTATCTGTTTCTACAATATATCCTTTTACTTTAAAAGCGTTGTTATATATTAATTCCCAGAGTTTTTTTGCATTTTTTTGATTTTTGAAAAATTTTATAGGGATATATAGGAATTTATTAGGGAAGGTTTTAATTTTATGTTTAAAATGTTTTTTTCTCAGCTTTTTTATATAGAATGTACCTTTTAGAGAGCCGCTATAACCTGCTAATATATAATCACTTCCGGCATTTAGCTGTTTATTATTTATTTTTACCACAGGGGTTTGTGGAAAAATATTTACTGAGGGTATTATAAAGTATTGAAAGAAATCGTTTGTAAATGGCTTAATGTAGTCTTTTTTTAACTCTGAGACTATAAATTTAGCAGCTTTTAGATCGCTGTTATTTATATAATAACGACCACACAAATAAGGAGAAGCTAATGTATCTATAATATAACGAGCATATTGAATATTTTGTGAATATGCCAGAAGTGGCATAATCAGCAGTAAAAGATTAATTTTCTTGATTAGTTTCATGTTTGTGTGTTTTATTATTTTCTTTATGTTGATGTGAATGTGTATTATTTGAATGATGTTCTAAGGAAGGTTCTTCATCTTTTAGTATCAAATATTTAATGTTATTGTCTTTAGCCCAAGCTTTATATACATCAATTTCTGCTTCTAATTTTTGAATTTCTAATTCTTTTAGTTTTAATTCGTGATGAAATTCTTCTTCTATTTTCTTTATTTCCATAAAAGTGTCGCGTAGGAAGTCTATTCTTGGAATTACGATTTTATGTACTTTCCATTTACTTACTTCTGTTAGTTTAATATATTTACCTTCGTGGTGATTTTCGCTATTTTCATGTTGAGGTGTTGTACTTTTGCTATTTGGCACTAATATCTTATAGTTTTCTAATTTTTTTATGATATTTTCAGATATTTCATCCACATTGTCCAAGATTTCTTTATGATGGAGTTTATGTTGAATTTCTTCTACAAATAATGTTGATACTATTTCGCACAACATATCTTCTTTTACGCCAGTATAGTAATTGTTTAAATTCAAAGTAACTTCTAAATGGAAATGGGCTTTTATTTCGATATGATCCTTTGTTGTGGCGATTACTGGTTTATGGCATTCAAAGGGTTGCGGGACAAAAGCATTATGGACAAGTCTCATTAAACCTGGTTTTTCTTTTGATAGTAATTTAGCAAGGGGATATGAAAGTTCGCCTCCTTTATTTATAACAAATTTTATTGCATTTAGAATTGTGAACACTTCGTAGCCGGCGATATAGTCTTCAACAACACGGTCTTCTATGGATGTACCATTTTTAAATATATTAGGATTTTTTTCTTTTATGTCTTTTGCAGCAGCTACGGCAAATACAAATCTTTGTGGTACTACTTTGTCTCCCAATATTTTGTATAGTATAGTTAAATGGTCTATTAAATTTTCAGCGCCTTTTTTTCCGTATGCTTTATTTAGAATATAAGTTTTAATAAGTTCAATATCATCGCCGTTAGCTAAAACGTATTTTACAATTTTACCCAAATCCATACTAATACCTAATCTTTTTAGATTAGTCCATATTTTGAGGACTTTTACACTGTCTATACCTATGTATAAGTTATCTATAAAATATTTGAAGTTAATTTCTAAGTTTGTGTCTAATTTTTTTGCAACAATATAGAATTGAATTAGTTTGCTAATTTGTTCTTGGTCAAGAGTTAAATTAAGGAATTCTTGGTAGCTTATTTCGATTCCAGAGATTAGGATTTTATAGAGATTTATAATAAATTTTTTAGGTTTTCTTCCGATATTTATTAAAAATATAAAATCTTCGGGTTGGATTTCTATACCTTTATCTTTAAATATACTTATTTTATGGTAAATGCGCATAGCACTATATAATTCTTTTAAATTGTGGGAATGAGGGGGATTTGTATCGTAATATTTTATTAAGAATTTTTGGGAAATAGGAAATCCTTCTTTTTTGCTTTTAATCATAATATTTACCATATCATTGAGGTGTTCTTCCTCAATATCAACATAGTAGAAAATATCTTTTAGTTTGCCTTGTTCATTTTCTTCTAAGTTGTATCTTTTAAATTTTTTAGCAAAAGAGATAAATAATTCTAAATTTTTACCACGTTTATATAGATCTATAAAGTTATGGATAGGGATAAGTTCTTCCAAGTCAAATTTTATTACTTTTCTGTATAGAGCAAGTAGATATATAGTACTGTCTAATGTTTTACAGAAAGTATAACAGCTGAAAAATAGTTCTTTGGCTCCCTCTGGGGAATGCTTTTCAATGTATCTATATAAAGTAATGAATTTTGAAGTCTTAATAGCTATTTCGCCGGATATGCCTTCCTTTAAACTTTCTGGATGTTCTTGTGCTAATAATTTAATTAATAATACTTTAATATATTTTTTAACGGGCAGTCGTCTTAGGTAATATCTGAATTCGGGATTAGTAATTTTATGCTTATAAATATGAGATATCCAAAACCTTTTTAGCCACATGATTTTATTTTTTGTAAAAATAAGTTTTTATTTTAAATTTCACGCAAAAATTAAAAAATTATTATGAAAAAGGGAATAGTTTTTTTATTAGCAGTTATTTTTATCAGTTCCTGTGAAGTTTTGCAAGAGCTTTCTAAATTTATTCCAGTAAGTGTAGCACCTACACAGGCGGAAATAGTTCAAGGGTTAAAAAAAGCGTTAGAATTAGGGATAAACTATGGAGTAAGTACTTTGCATAAAAGAAATGGTTATTATAATTCAGTAGTTAAGATATTATTGCCCAAAGAGGTCAATACTGCATTTAGTTATGCCATAAATAATAAAACTGTAAAATCCTTAGGTTTAGATAAAGTTTTAAAGAAAAAGATGAATGAAGTTATATTATCAATAAATAGGGCAGCAGAGGAAGCAGTATCGGATGCTAAGCCAATTTTCATTAGTGCATTAAATAAAATGACGATAACTCAGGGTTTAAATATTTTGCAAGGGCATGACCCACGGGGACGGGTTCATGGTTTTGATTCTCTTGCAGCCACTCATTATTTTGAGCTTAAAACAAGAGCACAGTTATTTTCATTATTTAAACCCAAGATACAGAAAGCTTTGGATAAAGATTTAGGTTTAGGTTTTTCTGCAAATCAAGCATGGACGAACACTATTAAATATTATAACAATTATGTAGCTACTGTAATAGGGAAACCGAAAATAAATTATACCCTTACAGAATATGCTACCAATAAAGCCCTTGATGGTTTATTTTATATGATCGGTAAACAGGAAAAAAGCATCCGACGCAATCCATATAAATGGAGTTATGATATAATTAAGAAAGTATTTGGATATGTTTATAAGCCGCATTGATGCTATTATTCAAGTTTTTGAGGTTGTCCAGTTGTTTCTAATACGTTCCACCAGAGTTCACTTTCTAAGTTAACATGTTTTCGTTCTCGTATTGCGGCAGGAATAGGCAGAAGTGTAAAATGTTGATTCCAATGGCCGACAACTACATCAGTTTTTCCAGCCATAGCTGCATGTACGGCATTTTGGGCTAATTGATTGCAAAATTTACTATCACTGGGTATTGCGGGAGCACTACGAATAATATAACTTGGGTCGATGTATTTGATTGTATGTTGGATACCTTCTTTTGTAAGGTATTCGGAAATTTTTTGTTTTAAAAAGAAACCAATGTCTTTATATTTAATATTTCCGGAGGGGTCGGTCTCAAATTTTTCATCTTTAAATAAAAATTGACCAGCTCCTTCGCCTACTATTATAAGTGCGTGGTGTCGTTCCATTAGTCGTTTTTTTATTACATTTAATAGGCCGTTTTTACCTTCTAATTTAAAATGCATTTCAGGGATAATAACGAAATTGGCTTCTTGTGTAGCCAGTGCGGTATTTGCAGCTATAAATCCAGAGTCTCTACCCATAAGTTTAACGATAGCAATACCGTTATATGCGCCTCTTGCTTCGTTATGAGCATCTCTAACTATTTGAGCGGCTATTGATACGGCAGTTTCAAATCCAAAAGATTTATCGATAAAGTTGATGTCATTATCGATGGTTTTTGGTATCCCGACGACAGCGATTTTTAGGTTTCTTTTTTCAATTTCTTCCCATATTGCATGGGCACCTCTTAGGGTTCCGTCTCCGCCGATAGTAAATAATATGTTTATGTTGAGAATTTGGAGAGTATCGACTATTTTAGCTACATTTTGTTTACCGCGAGATGATCCGAGGATAGTACCACCCATAGTGTATATATCTGCTACTTTTTGGGGACTAAGTTCTATGTATGGGTGTCCATATTCTGGGAT
>CAZWVR010000106.1:0-7191 GCA_964637235.1 uncultured Bacteroidales bacterium
ACCTTCCACATGGAATCAATATTTCCATCAACTTTAATTGTGAAATTTACTCTTGCAACATTGACGAATAAACTGATAGTGAGGATCAATAAAGTTTGCATAAACACCTCCCTTTATACCAATACCAGACTCGAACCTTAAAAATCACAGATATGACACTATGTGATTTTTATTTCTTTTTTGTAAGAGAACCCCAAAATTGCAATGATAACCAAAGCCAATCCTGAAAACAAATACATACTTCTCAAACCAATCTTTTCTGAGATAATACCTCCGATTATGAAAGAGAAGCTTGAGCTTAAAGTGTTCAAAGATGTGTATAAAGAAAAAATTCTCCCATGATACCTCTCATCTATTCGTTTTTGGATACCACTCATGAACGAAATCTGTAAAATAGAATTTAAAAAGCCTATAACAAAGAAAACGGGATACATCAAGTAAACATGATCTATAAAATAGAAAAACGAAAAGGTAATTCCCAGAAATAATATACTGACGGAATACATGGTGGGTTTGGATAAATTTTCAGCAATATTACCGACAATGAGTGATCCTACGATTGTACTTAAAGCTGAAATTGATGACATTATTCCAAATTCCCTGACACTGCCTTTCAACACATCCAGGACGAAATACATAAGATAGATATTTATCATCCCTCCCACCAGAGAAATCAAAAATTCTAATAAAAGAAAAAACCGAACTGTTTCATTTTTGGCGGAAAAAATGAAACCTGATTTTATGGAATTCCAATAATTTTTAAAACTACTACCTACATTTTGTACTTTAGTGTAAATATCTCTTCTGACTCTAACAAATCTCCATATCAAATAAGCCGCTAAAAAGTAGGTGAGAGAATCAAAAGCAAACACATATTTGATACCTATGATAGAAATTAGAAAACCCGCTAATGCTGGAGAAATTACTTCAACCACATTGGAAATTGCGTTTTCTAATGAATTAGCCCTTGTAAATATGATTTTTATCACAAAGGATTGGTATAAATGCTGCATAAGCTGGAAAATAAAAAATACTTATAAACGATTGTATAAAACTTAAAAGGTATATCCCCTTTAGATTTCTGAGATGAACATAAAAAAGTATCAATATTGCACTAAAAAATTGCTGTAAGATTAGAATTTTTCTCTTCTGGTATCTGTCAACCATAGGACCTGCCATAAAGGCAAACAAAATCATGGGGAGATAAGAGATGAAAAAATAGATTGAATAGGAAAGATAGGTTCCCGATATCTCGTACACGAGATAACCTTTTGCCATAGAAGACATACCACTACCAATATTAGAGACGAAAAAAGCTATCAGAAAGAATAAAAAAGGCCTATTTTTGATCAAAAGAAAATAATAGTTTTTAAATCCAAACATAACTTTTAAAAAATTAAAGGTAAAATCTCTAACCTTTTCGTCTACATTTTCCTTTCGCAGTACAAGGAATTTATGTCTCCGTTTCTACTGTATGCAAGATATCTACAACCCCCGAGACATATTGGCAAAAATTTGCACTCTTCACACTCTTTAGTATAGTATTTATTAACAATACCTTCAACAGCAAAATATTTAATGTTGTCCTCTAAATACTACCTACCCGAAATTCAGGATTTCCAACCATATCGGGACATATATAAAGGAACCCTTCTGGATCAATTACATATGCATTATCAATTGAGAACATACATAATCTCGTCAAATGAAGTAAAAAAGATATACGGGGAATGGTTGAAAGTATGTAGATAAGGGATACGGCAAGGTGTGATCTCCTTACTGAAAATAACCTTTCAATAATTCACTGCTCTGCGTAACCCATAAAGCTCCATCCCACTGAATTCGCAGTTGATTGATAGAAAGACCAGAGAAGATAGGCGAGCAAGAACGGGGTCGTAGAATGACCAAGATTACCAAGTCCTTTCACAAATCCATATCCAATAACCCCCAGAAGAACATACATCAATATAGTATTAAACCTGTAATGGGAAATAAATTTATATCTGAATTATTTTATCAAAAATTTCAGCATTAACCAATCTATGTCCAACAAAAAGAATCGTAGTCCGTCCTTTCATTTTTAATAAATTTTCGATAATTATCCTCTCAGTATTTTTATCAACATGAGCTGTGACTTCATCAAGCAAAAGGATTTTGGGGTTCCTAATCAATCCCCTTGCAAGACTTATTCTCTGGAGCTGTCCACCTGAAAAGTTTGAACCTTTTTCAAGGCATTTAGTTCTCAAACCGTCTTTCAAAGCTTTCACAAAATCGCCTTTCACCATTTTCAAGGCGTCTAAAATATTTTGTTCAGTGAAATTCTCTCCAAGTGCTAAATTTTCAAACAAAGTGAGAGAAAAAACAGACGGTATTTGAGGAACATAAATCACCTGAGTTCTGTAATGCTCTTTGTCATAATCATTAATATCAACACCGTCTATAAATACTTTGTTTCTTTCAATTGAATAAAGACCTGCAAGTATTTTAAGTAATGTTGTTTTCCCAACTCCACTTGCTCCAATGATGGCAACCATTTCTCCTTCATTTATTTTTATGTTTAAATTCTCTAAAATTTTCTTCCCATTAAGTGAAAAGTTCAAATTAACAACTTCTATTTTACCCTTCAATTTTTTGCATAGTTTACCGGAATTCTCTTCTTTTAAACCAAATATTTCCCTTATTCTCCTTATTGAAGATCGGGCATTCTGGAATTGATAGATAGTGTTTAGAATCTGCTGTGCAGGTGTAAAGATGTATCCTATAAAAGAGTTGAATGCAACAAGACCCCCAAGAGACATTCTGCCTTTCACTATTTCCAAAGAGCCATACCAGAGGAGTGTTAAGGGTGCGAGATTTGATATTATACGAGTAGAGGCAAAAGCTAAAGAGTTTATCAAAGTGAATCTCATTTCTTTATCAAGAACTTCCTCTAAACTACTGTTGTATTTGTTTAAGGCAAATGGAATCGCACTATGAATTTTTGCAATTATAACATTATTTAAAAAATCAATAAGCAGTCTTTTATTTTGTGCATTTGCTTCACGAACAATTAAACTTTTCTGATAAATATTCTTATTGAAAACTTTGGTAGCGAAAAGATAGATTGGTAGTATTGAGTAAACAATAAGAGCAAGTTTTTTATGTATGAAAAACACTCCTAAAATACCTACAACGAGTGTTAATGAATTGATAATAAGTGTGCTGAAGAAATTCCCTATAATTCCACTTAAACTGAGAACCTCGTCTGAGATCCTTGTTGCTATATAACCTGTTTCATTTTTCTCGAAAAAAATTATAGGAAGTTTTAAAACCTTCTTAAATAAGTCAAATCTGATAAGATTTACCACTCGCAATCGGAATAGTGCAGTTAGATAATTGTAAACAACCCATGTCAAAGCACTAATAACTACATATCCGGACAATGCAATCCCCAAAATGTTTATTAGCTTTATTTTTTTTGCGGGAATTAGCTTATCTATCAAATATTTTGACGCTAAAGGCATTGGCAATTGTAATAGGGTTAAAAACACTGCAAGCAGGAATGAGGTTATGAAAAACTTCTTGAATTTTAAAATATAAGAGATTAGAAATTTCAGGCTTTCAAATCTTAAATGCATAGCTTAATTTAATTGCCCATTTGAAATCCTTCTTTGAAGGCAAATTAAAATACTTGGAAACTGCATTGTATTTTGAGTTTATGACTATGTAGAAAATTGAATTAACATCAGGAAATTCTTTTTCATACATTAGATTTAGAGTATTTGTATTTTCAAATGTCTCCCTCTCGATAAACACTCGTAAAAAGTTTACCTTTCTAAACCTGTAAGAAACTCTAATGTCAAACTGAAACATTGTATTTTTTCTAAATGGAGTTAAAAAGATTTCAGGCCTGAATTTGTGACTATACGCATACACAAATTGTGAAATCTCATAACTAATCTTCCGAAATGCACCTGAAACTGAAAAATCAATTATATTGATACTTTTTCCCCACATGTTCCCATTGGAAAATTTAAGTATAAATTCAGTGTTTAAATTCTGAATATTTAGGCGCAAATCAAGAGTGTTTTTCTGATTATTATATATAGACTCATTGTACATTCTGCTAAATTTATATGAAACAATCCGTAAGTTGAACCTGGATAAGATGTTGAAATTCAAACTGTAATAAAAACCCCGGTGGATCCTTGCCCGGGTTCGTGTTCCGTCTATTTTTTCTAAACTCAGATATGAAGATATATATTTTATAAACTTTTGCCCCGTGTAAAATGATCCGCTGATGGAAATACCGGCAGTCTTTACATTCTTAAAATACAGAATCCCTTTGGATAAATTAAAATCTCCTATCCTGGAGAACTTTGCATTTAAATACAGATTGTTTTTCCCTGAATCCATCCGAAAATCCCAGTCTCCACTGTAAAATTCAGCTTTACTCTGAAATTCCCTGGCAAACTTTAATTCTCCATTTATGAAGCAACCGCAGTTCCCCGGAATGTACCTTGAATATACATCTCCGTAGAAAAACTTATCTTCCAGATTACTGTGAACTAATGCAATTCCTGAAGCTGTCTGAAGGTTACTCGTGTTAAAGTCATACTTCCATCTGAACAATCTATATTTTACAGAGTCACTTTTTATTCCCATGAACAGAAAAATATGCCTATAATAGTTGTGTTTCATGGCCAGAGCATAATCAATTTTTTCGAAACTTCTGGAATAAAAAAGTTTTCCATAGGGCACATGAATGTTCACCAGATCAGAAATATTCTTGAAAAATGGTCTTTTCTCAGGCAGAAATATCCCTTTGCGGAACAGATCAAATTGATATTTGTCTGCCTCTACTTCAGCATAATCCGGACTGTAAACAAAGTTAAAGTTTGTATGTCCGCATTTAAATTTGAAACCTATGCCTGAGTTTAAGCGGGATTTATACCAGTCTCCACTTATTACAAAATACGGTATTATCTCAAATGAGGGATGTAAGGATGGCTTTTTGATTTCAATCCGCGCAAAATTCTCAGGTCTCAGGACTCTAAAGTCCCCACTTAATCCTGTTACTAAAAATTTTCTCAACCCAGTTGAATCATAAGTGAATCTGATAAAACAAATACCGATTGTATCTCCCCAATTCTGTGTTATTGAATAGGGAATTAATACCTCACCACCCCAGATTTTCTTATCCATCGTAATGGTGGACTTCCAGTTGGCATCCCAGTCAAAAAATTTTTTATCATTTATAACCTTATAGTCTGATTTTATTCCCTCTGGATTTATGGCGAAAACATACAGTGCTGATAGTCTCTTAAAATCTGGATTTATCACAATGACAAAAGCGTTGTCGGATGTGCTGGTAAAATTAGCGTCCCTTGTAGTCACCTTTGAAACTATATAAGGTGTTTTTAGGTTAAATCTTATTGAAAGGCCTGAATCAGATGGGGATACCAGAACGGATCCTTTAAGGTACCCGGGGACCACTTCCCCTGCGTCAGGACCTCCAAGGTAATAAAAGCTCTCAAATTTAATTAGCATGGATAATATCACAACTAAATATTGAAGCATTATACAACCTCCTTAATTTTCCCCCTTGCAAGGGTATTTAATGAAAATTTAAATTATTATCAAAATTGGACAATCACTGTTACACCCACAATCACAATCGTTATTCGTGGTCTGGTCCTTTGTTATTATCGGCCAGGAAATTCCCTCTGTTCCTATATCAATAGTTGTCCTTATATCTTTCATGATCCACCTCCTTTTAATATTATTTTAGTTAGTTCAAGTGTCAGAATTTTGTTGAGGTTGTCGAGGCCAATCAGACAACCCCTTCTCCTGTTTACCCTTGCAAGGGGGCACCCACCCATACATATTGGCAATAATTTGCAACTTTTACATGTCTCATCCTCAAAAGGGTCTATTAAAATCCACTTTTTAAGCTCCTCAACATTATACTTTATATTACCTTCATCTGTTATCTCTCCCACCGGTGGTCTTGCACCAACTGCCACATTGCATTTATATACCTTTAAATCTGGTGTCAACTCGAAATGATGCATGGTACTTGCAGGACAGTAAAAATAGGCCCCACCAATTTTCATTCTTTCGCTTTTATATCCTTTTCTAAAAACTTCCATGGATAATCCCGCCTCCACCTCTGAAATAGATTGTTCATGTACCAAAGAACTAACTAATTTCATCCCTCTCCATTCACTTGACTTCGGAAAATAGTGCTTACAATATACATTTATATTTTTCCTGTATCTTTCAGGTATCATATCAAATACTTCAATTACCTTATCTCTAACATCTAAGGAAAAATTACATCTGAGATTTACTTTTATTGATAAACTTTCTCCTTCGATGAACTTAAGTAAATTAATGAAATTTTTGAATACAACATTAAAACTTGGTTTTCCTCCCCTGAATGGTCGTCTTAAGTTATGAACCATTTCACTTCCATCAATTGTTATCTGAACCATTTTTATCTTCCAGATCTTCAGCTTTTCCAGAACCGAGCTATCAAGTAAGCTCCCTTTGGTAACGAGAGAGGCACTATACCCCTCTTCAAAATCTATTTTTAATTCCTTAAAAATCTCTCGTACACCCTGAGTGATTTCATCTATCACATTCTTTACAAGCAAAGGTTCACCTCCGAACCAGCTTATCTCCAGCGTATTAATCCTTTCCCTTTTCATGTAATTCTTAATAAACTTCAGGAGCTTATTGACTTCTTTATTTCCCATTGTTCCTCCATTTACGGTATCTTCGAAACAATAGGTGCAGGCAAAATTGCATCTTAGAGTTGGTTCTAATGTTAAACTCAATACATTCTGTGAAAATCCTTTTTTCCACCAGATTTTTAGAATGTCAAGCTCTTCTATTTTACTTTCTACTATGAATCCTCGTCTCAATAGAAACTCTAAATCTTCATTTGAAAAAAGATTTTTAAGATCAACATCGAAATTTATTGCTTCTCGAATTTTTGGGAAAAATTCGTCGTCCAGTTCGACGATATTTCCAGTTAGAAGATTTATAAGGAAATGTTTTCCGTTAATATCCACAAGTTCGTTGTATTTCGACATTTTGTATGAGTTTTCGCCCTTCTTCTTCATTTTCCACTCCTACCTTTTTTGTAATCTATATATGCAATTTTTCCGCCATAAATGGGGTGGGAGTAAAATTCCGCTTGAATAC
>CAZWVR010000107.1:0-7141 GCA_964637235.1 uncultured Bacteroidales bacterium
TTAATGCCCTTTTTCGGATATGTAAAGGATTCTCATAAGTCTTACTTCCTCTTCTGTAAATTCGTCATCTTCCTCTTCGCTAAGAATTTTTATGGCTTCTTCTATTGAATCTGTTTCTGCTTCGTTAAAGTAATCCCAAATAATTTCTTGATGTTCTTTATCAATAGTTTTGTCAATATAGTAATTGAGTTTAAGTTTAATTCCTGAGTTTATGATATTTTCTATTTCTGTTAATAGGGTATCACAATCTATATTTAAAGAATTGCAAATATCCTCAAAGTCTATTTGCATATCTATTTTTTTGATAATGTCAATTCTTAATTTAGAGCTTTTAACGTTTGAAATTTCCGGGGCAATATCTGGTGGTCTGATAATTTCTTCCTCTTCGACATATTTTCTTATCAGTTCAAGGAATTCTTTTCCATATTTTTGGATTTTTCCTTCGCTAACTCCGCTTATTTGCTTTAATTCTTCTTCTGTAATTGGATAATGTATTGTCATTTCCATCAGAGAATTATCGTTGAATATTACAAATGGAGGTACTTTTTTCTCTTTGGATACTTTTCTTCTTAGATTTTTTAAGAGCGTAAAAAGCTTTTCATCGGCTGTTGCAGTAGGAACGCCTATTTGCATTCCATCGTAGTCTTTTTGTTTTGTAAAGTCATTAGGTTCTCTAAAACTAATATTATAAGGGCTTTTAATAAAATCTTTTCCTTTTTCTGTCAATTTAAGTATTCCGTATGATTCTATATCTTTTTTTATAAACTCTTCTAAAAGCATCTGGTAAATTACAGCGCTCCAAAAGTTTTGGTCTTTATCTTTGCCGATACCAAAAGATTTAAGTTTGTGATGTTTATAACTTTTTATGTATTCGTCATCATTGCCTGTTAAGATTTTAACTATATGCAGTGTATTGAATTTTTCTTTAACATCTTTAATTACGTTTAGGACTTTTAATATATATTCTTTTGCATTGAATTCAGGATTTGGATTTTTGCAGTTATCACAGTTATTGCAGTCATCTTCAAGTTTTTCACCAAAATAATGCAATATTGATTTAGCTCTACATACTGGGCTATAAGCATACATTTTAGTTTCAAAAATAAGCTGTTTACCGATTTCTTGTTCTGAAATAGGTTTCTTTTGTAGAAAGTTCTCTAATTTTTGCATATCTTTATCGCTGTAAAAAGCGATACATATCCCTTCTCCTCCATCTCTACCTGCACGTCCTGTTTCTTGATAATATGATTCGAGGCTTTTAGGCATATCATAATGAATGACAAAGCGTATATCTGGTTTATCTATTCCCATACCAAAAGCTATTGTAGCTACGATAACATCGACTTCTTCATTTAAAAATTTATCTTGATGTTCAGTTCTTACAGAAGCATCTAAACCTGCGTGATAGGGTAGTGCTTTTATTCCATTAGAAACTAAAAGTTTAGCAAGATTTTCAACGGTATTTCTTTTTAAGCAATATACAATCCCTGATTTACCTTTATTGTTTTTGATATAGGATATAATTTGCTTTTCGGCTTTAATTTTTGGACGGACTTCGTAAGTAAGGTTTGGTCTAAAAAATGATGACTTAACTATTTTAGCGTCTTGGATACCCAGGTTTTTTAGAATATCAGCTTGTACCTTAGGTGTAGCAGTAGCAGTGAGGGCTATTATAGGTTTTCTTTTTATTTTATCAATATTTGGACGGATGTTTCTATAATCCGGGCGAAAATCGTGTCCCCATTCAGAAATACAATGGGCTTCATCTACTGCATAGAAGGATATATTAACTTTTTGTAGAAAGAGAATATTATCTTCTTTTGCAAAAAATTCCGGTGCAACATATAGTAATTTAGTTTTTCCTTCTAATACGAATTTTTTTATTTGCGATATTTCTCGTTTACTAAGTGAAGAATTTAGAAAGTGAGCAACATTTTCAAAAGTACTATAACTTCGTATTAGATCCACTTGATTTTTCATCAGTGCTATAAGGGGAGAGATTATAATTGCTGTACCTGGCATTATCAATGCTGGTAGTTGATAACATAATGATTTACCTCCCCCGGTAGGCATTAGTACAAAGGTATCTTTGCCATCTAACAAGGATTTTATAGCTTCCAGTTGTTTGCCTTTGAAGTTATCAAAACCGAAAAATTCTTTTAGTTTTGCCCGCAATTCTGTTTCTGTGAGCTTCATAGAAAATAAGTTTGTAAATATAAAGTTATAATAAAAAAGCTCTTGTGTGCAAATTTTTTTTAGAAAAAAATTTTTTATATCTATAATGCACTGATTATCAATATAATTTTTTTACGATTTTTTTTAAAGAGAAGTTTTTATAGGTATTTATTTTAGCGAGTATTTAGTAATATTTAGCTTTAAATTTGTAAGATTTTAAATTCTACTCTTCTATTTTTAGCGTGTCCTTTATCAGATTTTCCTGTATATACTGGTTGGGTTCCTCCAAAAGCTTTTATTGTAATACGCAATGAATCTATTCCATTTTTTATGAGATAATTTCTGACGGCATTAGCACGTTTTTTAGATAATTCCATTAGTTTTTCTGGATTTCCGCGGTTATCAGTATGTCCTCTTATTTCAATTTTCATTTTAGGATTATTGCGCATAATATCTACCAGTCTATTGAGTTCCGTATAGGATTCAGGTAAGAGTTTTGCAGAAGCCCTTGCAAAAAATATATTGTGTAATTCAATTATTTGGCCTTTTTGTGCGGGGACTAAATATAAATTACGTTTTATTTCCTTATAATCAGCTTTATTTGTTAAATCAATATTATCGCTTATAGCAATGAAATTTTTAGCGGAAGCTTCAAATGCATATTTTCTGCCGTATGGTAAGGTTATTTTATATTCTCCGTTAGCAGGGTTAGAGCGAGCTATGCCAACTGTTTTTCCAGTGGAGATATCTTTATATGTTATTTGGGCACCTATTGGTTTATTAGTATTTTTATTGAGCACTTTACCATAAATTAAAACGACAGGTTCAGGACGATATTCAGGTTTTAATTTTAATGTATAAATATCCTCAAATCCGTATGAGTTAGTTGTAGATACGAAAAATGCCTCATCACCTTTTGCGGATACAGAAAAATATGAATCCCAGTCAGAAGTGTTTATTTGAGGTCCTAAGTTTTTTGGTTTAGACCAATGTAGCCAAGTATCGTCTAATCTTTTGGTCATAAAGATATCACAGCTTCCGAAGCCGGGATGTCCATCGGAACAGAAATAGAGGGTTTTTCCGTCGGAAGCGATAAATGGAGTAGCTTCGCTGCCGGGTGTATTTATAATAGGTCCTAAGTTTTGGGGTTTTGTATATGTTCCATCTTTTTTTCTGAAACTTATGTACAAATCTGTATCTCCGTATGAGTCGTCCATTTCTATTGCCATAATCAAAACCTGCATATCATTGGATATGGTATAAGTTTCGTAGATATTTTTATTGTAGAAACCATCGATTTTAAGAGGTACTGGGACAGACCAGCCATTTTTGGTACGATATGTTATAGATACGCCTTGTTCAGACTTAAAGCTTCCATCTTTGTTATATACTCCTTCGACTAGAAGGGCATTTTCGTCGGGTGTCACAGCAAATACGGCATTTACTCCGACATTATTCAGCGGTTTTCCCATGTGTACAGGTGTTTTAAAATTGCCATCTTTGTCTCTATCGGCGTACCATATATCACATTCTTTGTATTTACCGATATTATGAGGATCATATACTCTTGCAAAATATAGACGTTTACCGTCAGGCGAGATTATTGGTGCTATTTCTGTATAAACTGTGTTTATTGGCTGTCCTAAATTTTTTTTGGATAGGATAGTAAAATCTGTATTGGCAATTTCTATTATTTGATTATCTGTGCTAATATGCAGGTAATCAATTGCTACTTTTATATTTCTTTGCAGCATAAATCCTTGAAATTGTCCATAAAAATTGTTAAATCTACAAGTATATACGCTTTCATTGTTTATGTAGAAAATGTATCTGTTGCCTTTTTTTTCAATTTTTAAGATATTAAAATCGTATGGCTTTATGGCAGTATTTTTAGTCCACGATTTTATATTTTTCACTTTACCGTTGATATATGCTCCTATTGTATAGTATCCAGAGGAACTGATAAGAAAAAAATAAGAATTTTGCCAGCCTAAGGAGCCCCAAGTAAGTCCATACCCTTGATTTTTAGCACCGTTAATTTGTTTAATTTTTGTTTGTATAGTGAAATTTTTTCTATAATCAATAAATATCTGAGTAGCATACCAGTGTAGAGTTTCACGTTTCCCGCTTTGTAGATATAAAAGACCAGAGGTTATGTGTGCTGTTTTATCATTTTTTGTCCATACTGAGATGGGGTTATTAAAGTCTTCTTGATATATGATATTTGAAGTAATTTGTGAGTAGAGATTTAGAAAAATTATTAAGTTAAGCAATAAAAAAATAATACTTTTTGACATTGTATTTATACTTTTTTATACATTTCAAAAAGTTCTACAATTTGTTTTGCCTCGGCAACGTCGTGTACGCGTAGGATATTTGCACCATTTAGCAGGGCTATCATATTTAGAGCAATAGTGCCGGGCAAGGCTTCTTGTGGAGTTATGTTTAAGTATTTATAAATCATTGATTTGCGAGATATACCGACTAAAACTGGTAATTCAAATATACGAAAATGTTCTAAATTTTTCAATATTATGTAGTTATGTTCAAGAGTTTTTCCAAAGCCAAATCCTGGGTCTATAATTATATCATTTACTCCTAAAAGTCGTAGTTTTTTTATTCGTTCGGAGAAATAATATATAATTTCCTGAATAATATTTTCGTAGTGGGGATTGTTTTGCATTGTTTTTGGGGTGCCTTTTATATGCATTAGTATATAAGGGACTTGTAAATCAGCGATTGTCTTAAACATATTTTCGTCTGCACTACCACCCATTATGTCGTTGATAATATTTGCTTTGAAGTTTTCTACGGCAAAGCGAGCTACTTCGGAGCGATAAGTATCTATTGAGATACAGATATCGGGGTAATTGTTTCTTATTATTTCAAGCGCCATAGTAAGTCGTTTAATTTCAGTATTTTGCGGGACTTCATCGGCGCCTGGTCGCGAGGAGGCTGCACCTACATCAATGATATCTGCACCTTCGTCAATAAGTTTTTTTACTCTTTGATAGATTTGTTCAGGTTGAGTATATTTTCCACCGTCGTAAAATGAGTCTGGCGTTACGTTTAAAATTCCCATTATAAGAGGCTTTTCCAAGCTCAATAGTTTACCATTACAGTTAATAGTTCTTTGCATTTTTTTCATTTTGAGTTTATCGTGGATAACTGTAATTACTTGGTATTTAGAGCATTTTATGTAGAAAAATATTCAAAGTATTGCGATATTAGAGTTTTTAGTTATTTTGTTTTAATGGGGTGTAATAATTTAAATTTTTTTAGACCTTCATCTAAGAATTTTACAAAGTTGTCTGGATTAGGGTCATATTCTACTGGTTGGGCTAACACATTTCCATCATAATCTATGAGGACATAGAAAGGTTGGGCATTTTTATTAAAGTTATATATTTCGATATCAGCATTTTGTTTGCCTAAGTTTTTCTTTAATTTTCCGTCCACTCGGGAGATAAACCATCTATCTTTTGGTGTTTGGATTTTTTTATCGTCAACATATAAAGATAAGATAATAAAATCTTCTTTAAGGCGCTTTAATACTCTGGGGTCAGACCATACGTATTCTTCCATTTTTCGGCAGTTTACGCAGCCGTGACCTGTAAAATCGATAAATATAGGTTTATTTTTTTGCTTAGCACAATTAAGAGCTTGATATACGTCAAAATATCCTTGTAATTTATGCGGTAAATGTAAATATTCGCTATACATAGGTTTATCGCATAGATTTGCATTATAGCCATTATTTGTAAGTCTTTCAATATCAAACTCTTGCGTAGTTTTTGGTGGTAGATATCCGGAAAGTGGTTTCAGAGGCGCTCCCCAAAGTCCTGGGATTAAGTAAACTACAAAGGCAAATGTAAGAATTACTAAGAATAGACGAGGTACTGAAATATATTTAACATCGCTATCGTGAGCAAATTTTATTTTTCCTAAAAGATAAAGTCCCATCAAGCCGAATATGACTATCCATAAAGAGAGGTAAACTTCTCTATCAAGGATATGCCAGTGGTAAGTTTGGTCTGCTACACTGAGAAATTTTAATCCTAAGGCTAATTCTATAAAGCCCAGAACAACTTTTACAGAATTGAGCCAGCCTCCTGATTTAGGGAGTTTCTGCAACCAAGATGGGAAAAACGCAAATAAAGTGAAAGGTAAAGCTACTCCTAAGGAGAAACCAAGCATACCAATAAGAGGTTTTAATAGTCCTCCGCCTTGCGTTGATTCAACGAGTATGCCCCCAACTATTGGTCCTGTACAGGAAAAAGAAACTAAGACCAATGTAAAAGCCATAAAAAATATTCCTATTAGACCGCCTTGCGAAGCTTTTTTATCGGTTTTATTCACAAGCCAGTGTGGTAATGTAATTTCGAACATTCCGAAAAAGGAAGCTGCAAATATCAGAAATACAAGAAAGAAAAAGATATTTGGCAGCCAGTGCGTACTGAGAAAATTCGCAAAATCTGCTGATAAACTTGTATCTCCTCCTTTGAGCATATTAGCGATACCTACTATGATAGCTATTGGAACTGTATATATCACAACTATTGATATACCATAAATTAGAGCATTTATTTTTCCACGTCGTGTATCTTTGCCTTTTATGAAAAAAGAAACTGTCATTGGTATCATAGGAAATACGCATGGCGTCAGTAATGCAGCTAATCCTAAGCCAAAGGCTACTAAAAAGAACCACCATAGCGATTTTTTACCTTTTGAGCTTTCCCATTTGTTATTAGCTACTAAAATGGGCGTATAACCTGTTGGTTTTAAGCTTATTTTTCTTACTGTATCGTTTACTTTTGACTTAGAAGTTGTATCTTTGAGGATAGTATCCGGTTTAACTATTTTAATTTTTAAGCTTTCTGGTTTGTTTTTTATTGTATCTTGGTTAGTTTTTTTTATTGGCGTATTTGCTGTGTGTTGATTTTTAGGTTGAGTTTTGCCTGTACCT
>CAZWVR010000108.1:0-7057 GCA_964637235.1 uncultured Bacteroidales bacterium
TTCGCTTTCATCCCCCCGTTGAAACAGGGGGGCTTTCCCGCTCAAAGTCGTAATTAGACTTTTCAATAACAGAAAATCCCCCATTACGATGGTATCTTCTAACTTCATAATCTAATTTATTTATTTTACAATATGCTATTAATTTATCTTTTGAATTATAATCAACAACTTCATTAGTATCATTATCTATTGCAACCCAATATTTTCTATCGCTATAATGTAACGCCCAATATTGATATTCTATTCGTATCATATTCTTTATTTTAACTACACATAACAAAACCTATAAAACATAGGTGGTTACGTGCTAAATTCAACATTTATTTTATTAATTTCATTTTGTTCATTACCCAAAGTTTTGTATTTCAAATCACCTACGTTTCATAGCTTTAAACCGTTATAACACCATTTAAAAACAGACATATAACAAGGTGCATCACTTTAAATAGACTACTGCATTCTTTTCTGAAAGTTCCTTAACTGTTGCATTTGGAAAATTTACATTAGAATTTTCATATACCCATAATTTATTAATATTCTCTAAATTTTGCGAAGAAACATTACAATTATTATATATCTGCAACTGATTTATGATTTTCAAATTATCAGGTAATATAACACTTATGTTTTTTTCTATTGTTAATGATTTTATTTCACTTTTATTTGATAATCTTTTTAATACTTGGTCTTTATTATTTTTTTTTATTCTATATTCCATTTTTTATTTTTTTAATTTTAAAATAGTTGTTTTTCGCAAAATTTTGCAAAAAACAACTATCCAATAATATCAATAAGTTTATCTACAATATCTTGTTTTTTAATAGAATTATCACCTTTATACAAATCGGATAAACTCTTTTTTGTAGTTCCTAATTCTGAATGAACATCATTTGCATCACCTAATTTTTTAATAGCATTATTAAAAAGTTTTGTAATATAATTATTCAGATTCTCATTTAATTCTATATTCATTGTATCTATCGGGTCTTCATTGATTAACTGTTCTTCTTTTTCCCATAAAGACAATCCTAATCCCCAATTAATAGCTACTACTTTTACAAATCCTCTTTGAATCGCAGTATTAATGTGAAATTGATTGTCTGAATAACCTTTAGATTGTCCATTAATCAACGGATATGGCATTTCTACCTTATCTCCGTCTATTTCCACCCAAATACGAAGATAAGGTGCTGCACCACCCTCTAATGTAAACAAGGGGTGTCCTTCTTGGTTGTATGTAGTCCCATATCTTACTTTCTCCGCTCCATTTTCATATAACAGTCTAAGTACAACACTCCATTCTATATAATCAAGTCCTTCCTTACTTTCATCAACAACCCATTTGTCTCCTGCCTTTTTCATAATAGGTCTTTTTTTAATGTATTTTTTTACATCTAATTCGTATAAGTCTTTAAATTTTTTAATCATTTTTTTTGTTTTTTTTAATTTTAAAATAGTTGCTTTTTGCAAAATTTTGCAAAATCAGCATTACTCGGAATATATCCATATTTAAGGCACATATCTAAATAATTCAAACGTTTTATATAATCTGAAATATCAGGCATATCATATTCAACTTTAAAAACAAGGTCAAGGTCAGCCCCAAAAGGATTTTTATAATCTTCTTTTTTAAGAGGAAGAATGTAAAAATCTGTATGGGTTATATTCCAACGTCTATTTACATTCGCAACATACATAGCGTGATTAGCTTGTCTTTTATAAATAGCAGGTAAACTATATCCTGCTAATACATTCCTCGCTTTCTCTATTTTCATAGTCTTTACTTCTATGACCCTATCAGGTTGTAACGCATCGTAATTACAACCAATAGCACTATCTTTAGGTTTTATAGAGATATTGCGAAATTTTGCAGGAATACCTACTTTATTCAATACCGCTGATTCTAATATTGTACCTGCTCTTGTATATTCATTATCAAAATTTATATTATCTGTTATTCCTATTTTATATGTCCACCATTCTTTGAAACTCGGAGTATCAAAACTTCCATTTACCTTCCCATTATCCGATGCTCCAATATACCTTACTCTCGATTGAGTATTTGTTATCATTTTTTTGTTTTTAAAATTGTGAATAATCTCTTTTTGCAAAATTTTGCGAAAACCCTCTATTTCAACACATTGCGGAAAAAGGTACGTCTATATCTTTGTTACCTGCCATTAAACCTGTTGCATCCTAACAGTAATATCTAATAAAACTTTTTTAGATTCTCTAATCAAAAAATCTCTTAAAGACTCTTGTTCATCATCATTTAACCACTCTCTTTCATCGTTATCTGATGAAATTAAATCAACCCCCATAAATGAGATTTTCCATAAATAACCGTTACTTTCAAAGTTAAATGGTTCTATATATTCCATAGACCTACCATCAATAAAAGTTTCATTATTCAAACTTTCAACTATTTTTAATTCTTCCATTTATATTTAATTTAAGAAAAACGGTGGGTAACAAAGTATATAAAACAATGCTACTCTCGTTCTTCGGTTAAACATTTATTTAATTTTAATCTTCATTTTTCGTATTAAATTTTGTGCTAATTATCCGCATCGTTTCATATTCGATACGTTTTGTTTGACTACTCCCCCAACTAAAGACAGGGGGCTTTCAATCGCAATATCAAAATTCTAACCGTAGTCTATAACTTTCAGCTTTCCGTTTATATACCCAAAACTATCCTTTTTGATTTCAACAGGCGCATTCAAGTATTTTGATGTGCAAAAATCTGTCAAAAACTTTTTATTAAATTCTTTTAATGGCTCTGCTCTTTTCATTACGACAAGAAATCCGGCAGGTAAGCTAAAAACTATTTTTGCAACCCTATCATCATCATTCATTGTATTAAAATCAACTTCGTTCATATTTGAGATTAACCCCCATAAAAAGTTTTTCCACCTACCAATATAAGGCAGTTTAAAAGCATAATTTTTAGTTAATATGACTGTTCTTGAACATCCGTACTTTATTTCCATAACTATTCTTATATTTGACCGTTATTTTTTTAAAATTTTCTGAAGATATAATTTTATGTCCTCGATTCTTAATTTATCTTCTTTATATCCAATAAAATAAACACTGTTACGAGGAACTTTAAGATTAGAGACTTTGAATAACCAATCCATTTCTGAATTATTTTGCGAGAAATAATATTCTTCATTAAGTTTATATTTATTCGCAATAATATCAAAAAGTTTAGAATCTTTAAGATTTTTATGAACAGACAAGTGACTTTGAGGTTTCCAAAATAAATTATCTAATCTTAAAATATAACTATTATTCATTAAATAGTTGTTTATTTCTTCAATTATTATACGTTTACTAAATCCTGTTTGAGCTACAAACCAAGTTGCTCGTGCTTTTACTTCGGCTTTGTTTCCTACCGGTTGTTCATTTCTTTCATACGAAGATATTGCATTTTCTACAATTTCAGCAATATCTTCGTCATAATCTTTAATTTGCAAATCGTTAAGGAAAGCATAACCCTTTTTAGATATTCTAACTTCTCCGCTTTTTAGATATTGAATAAGTCCTTTTTTTTCAAATTTTTGCAAAGAATCTTTATTATAAATATTATCTTTTTGAAAAATCTTCTGAAGATTATGAAAATCATCTTCGTCTAAATCGTTTTTGTAAAGTAATTTATAATTAATGTACATAGCTTTTTGTTTTTGTTGTTTTAAGAATAATTCCTTTTTTGCAAAATTTTGCGAAAACATTATATTTCAGCAAATTGCGAAAAAATGTACGTTTATATCAATGTTATGACTCAATTAATCAAGCCATAAAACACCATTATCTTCGTATATTTCGTGTTTATTTTTCATAATCATTTCTACTGTTATTTCGTTACCTTTTGCATCAGTATATTTTCCGTTTTTTAATCTAAATTTTATAGCTTTTGAAATATGAAAACGAGCCATAACATCGGCTATACTTAATGACTTGCTGTCGTGGTTATCTGAAACTTTGGTGCTTTGTTTTCCGTTCGCCTTTTTTAAACATTCAATTGCGTTTCTAACTTCTTCTTCCCAGATACCATATTGGTCTTTTGTATCTCCTTCTGTTGTTTCATAGGCATCTTGTAAACTGTCTAATTCACCTTCTAAATAATCTATTGCTCTTTGCATATCTCTCATTATTTTAAGTTATTAATTAAATTCATCGCTTAGTTTTCGGCACTAAGCATAGCCGTGATACGTTACCAATAATACTACTCTTGTTTTTCAATTATCAGTATTAAATATTTCCCCTCATAATCTCTCAGCTCTTCAAACAAGTCATGCCTACCTACTTTTAGTTCTTCTTTATAGTCCATTATAGTATATTCAGAATAAGCGTCTAATATAAATTCAAGTGCATCTATATTCCCACCGCACGTCTTAATAATTAAAGCTGTATTTGCTTGTTCTAATGTTATTTCTTTATCTGATAAGTAGTATCTAACAAATACTTTATCTCCTTTTTTAAAGTCGTATTCAACGGACTCAACCAAATACTCATTATCACATTTAAGGCATCCGTATTCGTCAATATTTAATTTTCCTGTATAAATCATTTGTATTTCAATTTTAAGTTATTAATAATTTACCCGTACTATTGTTGACTACTCCCCCGAACTTTAGTCGGGGGAGTAGTCAAGTTAGCATTAATTAAGCAAATCCCTAATCAATATATTATTATGTTTAACACAACTTTCTGCTAACCCTATATAAAGCTTGGAATTAGGGTTCTTTAACAATTGACTAATAATGTCAGTCGTATTTTCTAATAAGCTTATTAATGCAGCTTTGCTGTCATTTTTCACCTCTCTCTTTTGGGTTTCTAACCATTTTATTGTTTCTTTAGTTTGTTTGTCTGTCATAATAATCTTTTTAATTTAAAAATATATACTTTTTGCAAAATTTTGCGAAAAGAAACTATTTATAAATGCAAATATATCAATAATAATTCAATATAGCAAATTAATCGTGTTTTAAATGACAATTATGACATCTAAGTTTAATATTATTTACATCCCAAGCCAATTCAATTTTTCCGAGTTCTTGACATTTTTTAACTGAAACATTATGTGAACATTCAAGTTTGAAAGAATTTTGAGCATTGATTCCACAGTCTTCACAAAAATAATAACCGTGAATATCATAAAATTGCTTTAGTTTTTCCTCTTTAGCTTTTGATATGTTATTGTTTACTTCTTGTTTAGTGTATTTATTGCCATAACTATCTGTATAGGTATTCTTTTGCGAAATTTTACGAATAGCATTCAATTTTTCTAATGCTTCTATAACCTTTTCGTCTTTTGGCTTTTTTGTCTTTGGTTTAGAATAATCAGGAAGACTTCCTTCCTCTTTCCTTTGTTTGTATCTACAACTCGGACAAAGCCCTTTGCTCCTTATAGGTACTAATTTACCACACTCTTTGCACGGATATAGTTTTGCCATTTTAACGCTCTTTTTTTGAACAAACAATAGTGCTATATTCTCCAAATTTTCGCAAATAATTCCTTGTTAAAATAGCATCATTATAATTTAAAAACTGAATACTATCTTTCCCAACAGCAAAAATACCAATAGCCTTTTGTTTGATATAGCTTTTTGCTTCAGGGATTAACTTTTGTGTTATTTTTAATGTTGTCATTTTTTAATATTTTTTTTTTCAAAATTAGATAATTTCCAATCTCCTCAATGCCCCTTTAAATGCCTTTCTACTGCTCCTGTCAAAAAGTTCAATAGTTTCTTCTATTAATTCCTCACTTGCGTTTTCGCTTAATTCTAATATTTCTCCATCTTTTGAAATCCACATTTGGTCTCCAATACTTTCGTTATTGTCTCCATTCTTTATTTTAAATTGCACAAAACTTGTGCCTTCTACCCTACCTATTATCTGTTTAAATTTCATTTTTTTTGTTTTTAATTTTAAAATATTTTCTTTTTTTGCAAAATTTTGCGAAAACATTATATTTCAGCAAATTGCGGAAAAAGGTACGTATATTTTTATTAGCCTCAATATTATTTTTTTATCACTCGTTCAAAAACAATTTGTTTAGGTAGTATATCCTTTGTTAAAAACACGCTTGAAAACGGTGGATTAAGTTTAGGTTTTACGTCAGAGTAATCCTTAAAATAACTTATTCGCTTGTCAAAATACATTATCTCAAAATCATTGTTCGCAAACATTGTAAATCTTTTTTGACTTTCAAACAATCCGACTACACCTACAAGCATTGCAAATGGTTTACCTATCTCAAAAAGTTTGCTAAATACTTCGTATTTCAATGAATAAGGTGGATTACTTATTATGTAGTCAATTTCAGTTGGCGGTTCATATTCAAAGAAGTCAAACCCGTTTTCTAAGTGTGTATTTAAAACCTTATGCCCTTGTTCAACTAACATTTTTACAAAGTTGCTTTCGGCTACATCAAACGGACACCAAATATAACTGTTCGGTTTTAAATATTTTAACAAAGGTTCTATTGCATATTTTGGAGTGTAGAACTCATCATTAGGGTTGTGATTAATTGTTTTTTCTGCTTTGTTTGTTATTAAATCTAATTTCATATTTAATTTAGTTTTGTGTTTTAAATACCAAAAAATAATACATAGGCTAACACTTGTATAGTGAATTGCTAAGTGTTTTCTTCGTATGAAACTTATTTATAATCAATTAATTTATTCCTTCAAATTAAGTTTATTTATAAAATATCGCAACGACACCATACAACCATTCGTTAGGTGCAATGTTCTTAATTTTAGTACTTTTCGCAAAATTTTGCAAAAAGAAACCTATAATTAATTCAAATTAAAAGCCGGAAAAGATATAACATCAATTTCCATAATTTCAATAAATCCTAATCTAAATATTAAATATCCAAATTCAGATTTTTCTCGAAATAGCATTGTGTCTTCAAATATATCACTTTTGTCTATGTTTTTGAGATTTATTGTCATTTTTATTTGTTAATTGTTTAAAAATATATTCTTTTTCGCAAAATTTTGCAAAAACTCTATATTTCAGCACATTGCAAAAAAAAGGTACG
>CAZWVR010000109.1:0-7054 GCA_964637235.1 uncultured Bacteroidales bacterium
CAGTAAAATGCCCCAAAGAACTGTATAATAAGGATTTGAAGTAATAGGGCAGCTATTTGTTTTATAATCTATTAGTAGATAGTATAAAATACCTGCTAAAAAGCCTATAAATGCTCCTATGCCTATCCTAATGATAAAATTATCTTTTATTTTTTTTAATGCTGACATTTAAAATTTTTAATCTATAAATTCCGTTCAAAATTAAAAAAATATAATTATGAACAAAACTAAATTGTTTCTTTTTATTTTCTTTTTTTTAAATATCCTTATTATCAATGCACAAGATGATTATTTTATTGTTTTAGATTCTGTGAAAATGTTTATTATAAATGCTGAAAAAGCCCAAAATGATACGGAAAAATTAAATTTTGAAAATAAAGCTCTACAAAAATTATATAATTTATTGCTAAAAAATAATCCTACTAAAATGGATTTTACAGTTTTGAAAGATAAAATTTCTGTTTTATCTTCATCAGATAAAAATATGAGAATATTTACTTGGGGCATACAACTTTCTGATGGAACTTATAAATATTATGGTTTAGTATGGCATAAATCTAAAAATAAAGATGCGAATACCTTTGTGTTGTATGATAATAAAAAGAAAATTAGAAATCCTGAAAATCAGGTACTTACATCAGATAAATGGTTTGGCGCAATATATTATCAACTGATAGAACGGAAATATAAAAAGCATAAGATATATACTTTGATAGGTTGGGACGGTAAAGATAGGATTACGAATAGAAAAGTAATAGAAGTGCTTACATTTAAAGGTAATAAATTACGTTTTGGTGGTGTATTTGTTTTACCATATAAGATAGTCAAGAGGCTAATATATGAATATAGCGAGCAGGCTGTTATGGTGATACGTTGGGATAAAAAAATAAAAATGATTGTTATGGACCATTTAGCACCTTCTAAACCGCAATTTGTTGGCGTTTATCAATATTATGGACCTGATTTTACCTATGACGGACTAAAATTTGAAAAAGGAAAATGGATATTGAAAGAGAACATTATAGTCAAAAATCCGAAACCAAAGAAGAAATAACCAGATGAAGTATTTTTTTCTGTTTTTTTTGTTTGTAGTTTTGTTCGCTTGCAATGAGCCTCCGCAAGATATAAATTCCAGCACTCCTATTGCTGATACTGCTAATAGAAGTGATATAAATGTTTTTTCGGACAAAAGGCAGGAAAACCTATGGACAGAACAGCTAAATTTTGTTTGTGGGTATCCAAGTCTGCAATACTCCTCTTTGCAAAATAGCAGTATTTATAAGCAGTGGCAAAAAAAATTAACTTCCGCTTGGAATATATACCTATTGCGAGATTATGCTGTTATAAAAAAATGGGCTCAGAAGGAACTTAACAGCAGCTATGACAGCGTAATTTTTTATCCTTTTGGCGGACCAGATATTGCTACTGCAGAAGCTATGTTTTCAAAAGCCAGAAAAATTGTGTTAGTTGGACTGGAAAATATAGGCTATTTGCCTGATTTTAAGAAACTTTCGCAGGAGGATATACAAATTTATTTTGAAAATCTTAATCATTCTATGGATTTGTTCTATAAGTTAGGCTATTTTAAGACAAAACGCTTACAAAAAGATTTAAAGAAGCCTTTTATAAATGGTGTGATAAATATCTTAGTATTTCAGACAGGTAGATTGGGAAAACTTATTGATTTACAATATTTTACCATAATAAGAGATGGACAAATCCATTTTGTGGATAGTTTGGAGATATACAGCAAGGCAATAAATGGGGTATTGTTGAGATTTAAGGATACAAAGGGAGATTTAAAACAAGTGTATTATTTACAACTGAATTTGGCAGACGAAAATTTGCAGAATTATCCAGAGTTTTTTTGTTTTTTGAATTCTTTGGGCAAGTTTTCTGTATTTTTGAAGTCGGCGTCTTATCTTTTGCATAGTTCAGAGTTTAGTCTATTGCGAAATTTTGTGTTGAAGTATTCAGATTTTATTTTACAAGATGATTCAGGAATTCCATATAATACACTGATTTTCAATGATTATAAAGTTTCGTTTTATGGGCATTATATCAAGCCGTTGAATATTTTTAAAGAGTTTTATCAGCCAGATTTGGCAGAGGTTGTAAACGGAGCTAAACCTTTACCATTTAAATTTGGCTACAATAGCGAGCGAGGAGCATTATTGTTGATGTTAGCGAAAAAACAGGTTCATACAAATCAATATCCGTTTTATGCTGTTCAGTTTGCTATGTTGTGGAATAAATTGCCCAGAACAGACAGCATTTTTAAGCAGTTGCCAGCTGTTGATTATTATTTTGATGATGGCTATTACAAATATACAGCAGGGCATTGTTCAGATTTGGAGGGATGTTTGCCCATTTTGTCGCAAGTTCGTAGTTTGGGCTATCAAGATGCTTTTATAGTTAAGTTTTATCGCCATCGTAGAGAGGTTGTCTCTGCAAATTAAAAGTTTTTTGATTGTAAAGTGTCGTTTTTTCTAATTTATGAAAATTAAATTTTCACTATTACAAAGTCTCTAAAATTTTTAGTTGTAATGATTTTTACATTAGCGTTATATGTTTTTGAGAATGTGCGTGGGATATGAATATTTTTAGGTTTCCATTTAAACTCATATCCACTGATTTTATTTGCCTGCACTTCCACAAGGTCAATTTCTTGCTGTTGAGTTGTTCGCCAAAAGAACATTTGTGTAAAAGTCTGTTTATAAGCGTGTTGTTTTTTTCTTTCTGCTATTAAAAAATTTTCCCACATAGCGCCTTTGTCTTGACGGAGGTCAAGCGGTGCAAAATTGCCTATCACAGCATTGCGTATGCCAAGGTCGTAGAAGTATATTTTGCGATTGCGTTTGATTTCATTTCTGAGATTTTTATTAAAACTTGGCAAAGTGAAAACAATAAAGTTTCTTTCTAAAATGTCAATATAGCGTTGTACTGTATTTTTGTTTATTCCGAGCATTGTGCCTAATTCCGTATAGTTTACTTCCTGCCCAATTTGTAGAGCGAGTGCTTGGACAAGTTTCTCCAGTACAGAAGCACGTCTTAATCCAGAGAGAGCCAGCACGTCTTTAAATAAATAACTATCTACCAGATTTTTTAGGATTTCTTTTTCCTGTCCGGGATTGTTCAATACATCAGGATAAAATCCGTATAGCAAACGATTTTCCAGTTGTTGATATGCTTTGAGATAGCCCAGTTTTTGCTCGTATTCTTCCCAAGCGATAGGATAAAGTATGTATTCCCATTTTCTACCTGTTAGTGTTTCGTTAATTTCGTCGCCTAAATAAAACGAAGAGGAGCCAGTAATGAGTAATTGAACGTTTGAAAAATTGTCAACAATAATTTTTAGGGTTAGTCCAATGTTATGGATACGTTGGGCTTCGTCCACAAAGACATATTTGTAATTGCCAATTAAAGATTTTATCTCCTCAGTGTTTATTTCAGATAGTAGTGCGCGCACAGTCGGGTCATCACCGTTGAGAAAAAGATAGTCTTTTTCTTGCAGAATTTTTTTTATTAGTGTAGTTTTTCCTACTTGTCTGGCTCCAAGCACAATAATTGCTTTGCCTGTATGGAATTTTTCATTTATATTTTTTTCTAAAATTCGTGGATACATATTTTACGTATTTTGTGTTTCAAAGATATGAAAAGTTATTTTATTGACCAAAAATTATAATTAACGGTTAATAAAATGTCTGAAAATTATAATCAACGGTTAATAGAATTATTTTTGTTGGGTAAAAGATTTGAATTTTTGTTTTTGTAAAAAATTTTTATTTTACTACAAAAATTAAAAAATATGTTTTTTGAGAAGTTAATGGGCTTTTATGAGGAGAGCCCAGAACAGGTTCGGCAAAATATTGAAATCAGAGGCGGTAAACTGATTTCCAAAGTAAACAATGCAGAATATATCTACGGAGAGCTTTGGATACCTACTTTGGGCGAGTTGCGTGAGGAAGCCCCAGATTTAGAGACTTTTAAGGATAAAATTAGAGTTTGGGAGGTTGTAGATGATGTTCAGAATTTGCATAAGAGAGTAGAAAATAATTTGGCAATGTTTCAGGTTGCTTCGCAGTTTAATTTGCTTGAAATGGTAGATCCTTATGTGACGCCAGAGGAGGGCATATCCATATATGAAAATGATTTTACGCAAGGACCAGCTTGTGCTATTGCGTGTGCCGCAGGAACAATTTATCGCAATTATTTTGTAGAAATTGACGGACAAATAGGGCAAACCGAAGATAGACAAATAGACTGTATGGAGGAAATTGCCTCAGAGTTGCAAAATGACAGGTTGCAGCTTTGGCATATGCAAAACGGCTATTTAATGACAGATAGAAACTCTCTAATGTTTATCAATGATTACCTGAATTCATTGTCAGAGTTTGAGTATATGCAGCTCAGAGACCTATTGAAAATAGGTATTCAGTGGAATACGGAAGTCACGCTTGAAGGGACAGATAATCTCGTTTCGCAGGCTTATTGTTCGGCATTGCCGATTTCTTATCATAATATAGAGGTTTCGCTGTGGGAGCCTTTTGCACGTTTTGTATTAGAGGCAACTTATGAAGCGGTATTTTATGCGGCACTTATAAATTATGAGAGAAACGGTAGTGAAAAATTGTTTTTGACATTAGTAGGTGGTGGTGCATTTGGAAATCCCAAAAAATGGATTCTTGACGCTATTGACAAAGCACTGCAAAAGTTTCGCAATACTCCTTTGGACGTGTATATTGTCTCATACAGATATTCAGACCCAGACGTAGCAGAATTAGTAGATAAGTATAATGCTTGAATTAAGGATTAGTTTAGGAAAGGTTTTTCAGGGTAAGTAGCCCATATTCTGTATTTCAGATTGAATTTATTAAGGATTTTACGCCATAGATTTTCATCTGGATTTAATACTTCTTCTGGGGTGATATTTCCGACTATCCACGAATTATTTGCTAATTCATTTTCCAGTTGTTTTGGAGCCCAGCCAGAATAACCTACAAAAAATCTAACTTGTGAAGGACTTATTTCACCTTCATTTATTTTACGTTTAAGTACGTTGAAATCGCCACCCCAATATAAACCTGGCATTATCTCAATGCTAAAAGGCAGTTTTTTTTCTGATAAGTTATGGATATAGAACATTTTTTCCATCTCTACCGGACCTCCGTATGCAAGGCTCAGTTCTATATTAGGGAATTCTTTTTCTATTTCTTTGGGATAATATTTTTTTGGTAAAAGTTTGTTAAGGACAAAGCCCATAGCTCCGTCCTCTGGGCTATATCTGGTTAGTAGTACTACTGAACGATAAAAAATACCATCTTCTAAAAAAGGTTCTGATATAAGCACTTTACCTTGGGCTGGTTTTACATTATTAGTTTCTATTTTAAAGAAATTTTGATCTAAAATGTCCATCTGTTCCCTTTCTTTTCTTTTTTACAAAATAAGAAAAAAATTATGAAATTTTCAAGTAAAATTTAGCATTAAATATTTGCAAATAGTCAATAAATAAAGCTTTTGTAGTTTTGAGTAGTTATAATTTGTTATTTTTACTTTTAGCTGTAAATTTATTGATTTTCAGGGAATTATTTTAAAATTATTTCATCCTTAAAATTTTTATTATTCAGGAATTATTTATATCTTTGTGAGCATTTTTTACTAAATAATAAAAGATTATGGAACATACACAAGAATATAATGCTAATGCTATTCAAGTTCTTGAAGGATTGGAAGCAGTACGTAAACGTCCTGCGATGTATATAGGTGATGTAGGAGAGAGAGGTTTGCATCATTTAGTTTATGAAGTAGTAGATAATTCAATAGATGAGGCATTAGCTGGATATTGTAAAAATATAGATGTAATAATTAATGAAGATGGCTCCATTACTGTTATAGATGACGGTCGTGGTATTCCAGTTGATATACACGAAAAAGAGAAACGACCTGCCTTAGAAGTAGTTATGACAGTTTTGCATGCCGGTGGAAAATTCAATAAAAATACGTATAAGGTATCTGGCGGTTTGCATGGAGTAGGAGTATCCTGTGTTAATGCTCTTTCAAGTAAGCTTATTGCCAAAGTTTATAGAAATGGTAAAATTTATAAACAAGAATACTCCATAGGTAAACCTCTTACACCTGTGGAGGTTGTTGGGGAAACTAATAGAACTGGTACGGAAATAACATTTAAACCCGATGCCACAATATTTGAAACAGTAGAATATAAATATGATATTTTGGCAGCAAGGTTGAGAGAGTTGGCTTTTCTAAATAAAGGAATAAAACTAACTTTGACAGATAAAAGAGTAAAAAATGATGACGGATCATATAAAAGCGATATATTCTATTCAGAAAAGGGCTTGATTGAATTTGTAGAATATCTTGACGAGACGCGTGAGGCAATAACTAAAATTATGCATATTGAGACAGAGAAAAACGGAATACCAGTAGAAATTGCATTGGAATATAATACCTCACATTCTGAAAATGTTTTTACTTATGTTAATAATATCAATACTCATGCAGGGGGTACTCATCTTACAGGATTTAAACGTGGCTTGACGCGTACCTTAAAGCAATATGCTGAAAGCTCAAAGATTTTGGAAAGAGAAAAAATAACAATAAATGGCGATGACTTTCGTGAGGGATTAACAGCCGTGATATCTGTAAAAGTAAAGGAGCCCCAATTTGAAGGGCAAACAAAAGCTAAATTAGGAAATAGTGAAGTTATTTCAGCTGTTGATCAGGCTGTTACAGAAATGTTAAAAGTTTTTTTGGAGGAAAATCCCCAAGATGCAAATAATATACTTCGTAAAGTTATAAACTCTGCAAGAGCTCGTATTGCTGCTCAGAAAGCAAGGGAACTTGTTCAAAAGCAAAATATACTTAAAGGTTCTGGATTGCCCGGAAAACTCGCTGATTGTACTCTGCGCGATCCTGAAAAAACTGAAATTTTTCTTGTAGAGGGGGACTCTGCTGGCGGTACTGCTAAACAAGGAAGGGATAGAACTTTTCAAGCTATTTTGCCTTTAAAAGGTAAAATTTTGAATGTAGAAAA
>CAZWVR010000110.1:0-6831 GCA_964637235.1 uncultured Bacteroidales bacterium
ATTTAAATTAATGCTTTCTTTTTTATTACTAAATGGATTTAAATAATTACAAGTTGAATTAAATGTATCTTTAATTTTTTTAATATTTAATTTGATGTATGGTTCTTCAGAAGAAAATGAATAATTATTTTTACTTTCAATATTAAATCATGCAATAAATAAGCAGCTGCTAATGTACCAAATAATGCCGGCATATAGGAAATAGTTCCCACGGTAGTTTTTTTATTCTGTTCATTAACATGTAAAATAGCATTTTTATTAGGCGTTTCATAAGAAAAAACAGCTTTAAAACCAGTATAAATATTTCGTTTATGAAGTCTCTTTCGCAGTTTATGAGCCAAAGGGCAACCATAAGTTTTACTTATATCTGCTACTAAAACCTTAGAAGGATCCACACGCCCTCCAGCTCCCATGGAACTTATTAAGGGAATATCCTTAGAAATACAATAAGTAATAAGATCTACTTTCGGTTGTAGGCTATCTATTGCATCTACCACATAATCAATATGTTGATCAGAAAAAATACTATCTATATTATCTCCATTCAGAAATTGATCTATAACCCGAACTCGCACAGAAGGATTTATCTGCAAAAGACGATTTTTCCACTCAAAAATTTTAGATTTGCCTACATTAGTTCTAAGAGATATAAGTTGCCTATTTAAATTAGAGAGCTTAATTGTGTCAAAATCTATTAAGGTAATCTTTTCAATACCTGCCCTTACTATATTTTCAGCCGCATAACCACCTACTCCCCCAAGACCAGCAATAAGTATATGTTTCTGAGAAAATTTTTTGTACAATTCTTCACCAAGTAATAATCTTGTTCTCTCGTCCCAGTGTTCCATTTTGATAAAAATTTTGACTAAAAAAAGGAATAAAGAAAAAACTAAAAAGTCCCCGTCTGACTATACAGACGTGGACTTAACTCAAAGAAAGGGGTCTTATATTAAGTTAATAGTATGCACAGATATAAATTTCGGATATACAAAATGCTGAATCTTATTTATAACAAACGACTTGCTAATTCTGCCAAACGGCTTCTTTCTCCTTTTATAAGATGTATATGAGCAAATAAATCTTGTCCTTTCATTTTATCTGTTAAATACGACAAGCCATTAGATCTATCATCTAAATAAGGAGAATCTATCTGCTCAATATCTCCAGTAAAAACTATTTTAGTATTTTCTCCTGCACGAGTAATTATAGTTTTAACCTCATGCGGAGTTAAGTTCTGAGCTTCATCTACAATAAAAAATACATCAGCAAGGCTTCTACCTCTAATATAAGCCAAAGGCTCAATTATAAGCTTTTTCTCTTGGAGCATTTCATCAATTTTCTTTGCAGCAGCAGATTTAAATCCAGATTGCTGTTTTATAACATTCAAATTATCAAACAAAGGCTGCATATAAGGACGGACTTTTTCTATAGCATCACCGGGTAAATATCCCAAGTCTTTATTAGAAAGAGCAACAATAGGACGAGCTAATAAAATATTATTGAATTTATCCGCTTGTTGTAAAGCAGCTGCTAAAGCTAATAAAGTTTTACCAGTACCAGCTCGTCCTGTTAGTGAAACTAATTGTATATCATCACGTAAAAGTGCATCAAGAGCAAAAGTCTGCTCAGCATTTCGCGGTTTTATATGATATGCGGTATGTTTCTTTACAAGACGAATAATCTTTTTAGATGCATCATAGCTCGCTAATGCAGTAGAAATCCCATCAGAAAGTATAAAATAATCATTATGAATAGGCTCCTCTGCGAGCTTAGCATCTTCAATATTTAAAAAACCATCTGTATAAAGTCTATGTAATAAACTACTATCAAAACTTCCGTAAGTATTTACCTCTTTAAAAATATCGTCAATATGTTCTATTTTGCCTGTTTTATAATCTTCTGCCTGAATACCTAAGGAACGTGCTTTTAAACGTAGATTTATATCTTGAGAAACTAAAATGACATTTTCCTTTTTACGACTTAAATTATAAGCTACTGCTAAAATCTTATGATCCGGAATCATATCAATAAAAAGTTCTTTCAAATCCTCAGAAAATTCTAATTTTGACTCAATATAAAGCTTTCCCAAACCTTCGCCCAATTCAATACCATCTGAAAAAGTATCTTTATTTGCAGTTAGTTTATCTAATTCCCTCATTATCTGCCGTGCATTGAAATTAATAACTCCATTGCCTTTCTTAAATTTATCTAATTCCTCAAAAACTACAATAGGAATTACGATATCATGCTCCTGAAAATTGTATATAGCATTAAAATCATGGAGTAAGACATTTGTGTCTAATACAAAAGTTTTTTTCATAACTTTCATTTTTGGGCAAAATACAAAATTATTTTTTTACAGAAAAAAAATTTTTTATAGTTAGTTATATTAAATATTTTAGACGCAAAAAATGAAAATTACTGCATTCAATGGTAGTTCACGGGGCAAAGCTGGCAATACCCATATAATGGTATCAGAATTTCTGGAAGGAGCCAAAAGTGCTGGTGCAGAAGTAAAAAACATAATTCTCCTAACTAAACGTATTAGACACTGCTTAGCATGCTTTGAATGTTGGTACAAAACTCCCGGTGTATGTATCCAAAAAGACGATACGGAAGAACTACTCAATGAAATAACTAATTCAGACGTAATAGTACTGGCTACACCTTTATATGTTGATAATGTTTCCGGAATAATGAAAAATTTCCTCGATAGAATGCTTCCTCTGTTTGACCCTCATTTTGAAAAAGACCTAAACGGAATTTATAGACATAAAAAACGCCTAAAAAAATACCCAAACATAGTTATTATTGCTAACTCTGGATATCCAGAGCAAGAACATTTTCAAGTTATAAAACTATTGGCAAGACGTATGGCTCGTAATTTCCACTCTAAAATTATCGGAGAGATATATAGAGGTGCAGGAGAACTCTTACGTATAAAAAATCCTCTTATAAAACCAATTATAGACAATTACAAAAAATTACTCCGACAGGCTGGAAAAGAAGTGGTTTTATACGGTGAAATAACACCCCAAACCTCAGAAAAATTACAAAAACCACTATTACCAAAAGAGCAATACGTACAAAAAGCTAATAGATATTGGGACAAAATGATAAAAAAATACTCTAAGGACAATTAAATAATCGATTGCATTGCAATTACAAACTCACATTCTAACAATCCTTTAAAACTTATAAAAAAAGGGGACATTGAAGCATTAAGACTTCTATGTCCCCCTTTTAACTTTACAAAATTGCCTTATTTAAAAACAATCATTTTTTTATAAACTTATTAGTATAAATTCCATTGGTTGTAGTTAATCTTACAAAATACAATCCAGCTGGTAATTGACTGATATTCAATTTGGTATATTTAGTATTTGTGTTATAAGCATTTATAATCTCACCATTAGCATTCATCAGTTCTATTTTGTTAATAATTTGATTAGAAACAACGGTTATTAAATCTGTTGCAGGATTAGGATATACTTTTGCTGAGTTAGCAGTTTTTGCAACTTCTGATGGAAAGTTATAACGCAATACAACTGGAATTTCAACGTAAGGATTATCTACATCGTTAGATCTTAGAACAATGTAGGCTGTATATTCAGTAGCATCCTGTAATTGAGAAAAATCAAAATTAATCGGCATAATTACACTATCTCCACCATTGATAATACCAGTAGTAGCAATATTTAATTTTAACCAATGGAACAAGGTATCTCCTGTAAGAGTTCCGACAATACCAAAATTACCAAAACCTTGGTTATTAGGATCTGAGAATTCTTCCCAAACAACGCCTGTTCTCAAATAATTGCCTTCTTCAACAATTGGACCTGCATCCATAGCCAAAGGATATACATTTGCTCCTGGATCATGGAAAGTCCATCCAAACCATAAATCTTCACCTGTCATAAATACAGGATTATCAAGGGCTATACTATTTTGACTATTTTCACCCTCAGGTGTAAATGCCTGATCCACAAGAGCATCGCCATAAGGACCAATAATCGTCAGAGCACGACCGAGATATACTCTAATATTTGTACTTCCATCAGTGGGTAAATTCCCAACAGCCACCATTACATTTGAAAGTTGCATACCTGCATATTGCTCCATTACATCATTCTTAAACAATGCAACAGCTTCGGCATCTAATGAACTATTAAATCCAAGACTTTGAGTAATATCTCCTTGTAAGTGTGTTAAAGTAACATCTTTTCCATTAGTGTGAACTTTAATAGGCTTTTCTAATTTACTAACAGACATATTGTTCAGTCCAATATAAACTTTTGGTTTGTTCAAAGAGGTTAACTCATTGTATGTAGCAGATACAGTTTTAGTAATTGGTTGCGGATATTTTACAAAAGCTTCATATTGAAGAGCTTGTTCACCAGTATCTTTAATAACTAAGTAAACATCACCTTGACCATTCGTAACAATTTGATCTACATTAGTAGCAATATGAGGTGGCTCTTGACCTGCTTCAAGCTGTATATAAGAAACATCATCAAGATAATATTCAGGAGTTTGTCCCTGAGGAGCACCTGCATAAAAGTCTATACCTCCTAATTGAATTTGTCCAGTAGTACCATCTGTATTTATTGAATACTGCCAATCTGCTATTTTTGTGTTATTTACATAAAAAGAAGCTGTATCTTCATCTAAATCTACATATACTCTAAGTTCCATCCATTCACCAGTAGGATGTGTAAAGTTTATAGTTTGATTAGCAGCTATGAGTTGTCCCTGTCCATTATTTCCAAAGAAGACCTCAAATGCCCATGTACCAGGTTGTTGAGTTCTTTGAAAATTAAAGTAAGCACCTTTCCCACTTACAATATAGTAATAAAAATCAGCCAGATAGCGTCCGGAGGTTTTATTTCCAAGTTTGAGGATCTGATCTACACTTCCGCTTACATGTAAACTTTGAGCACCACCATTGGTATGATTTTGGTCAGTAGAAATAACACCATCTTCATTAGAGCCAGGAGAGCCACTCCAAGTTGTCCAAAAACCAGAAGTGTCTTGATCTGCTAATTGACCTCCTGCATTGTAAGATTCAAAATCATCAGAAAAAATTGTTGTTTGAGCAACAAGATTAAAAGTTGCAACAAAAAGCAAACCAAATAGTAAACTAAAAATTCTCTTCATAGATTTTGTTTTTTTATTTCCTTTTACAAAAATAAATATATTTGCAAAAAAAGCAAATGAAATATATTAAATTTTTTTTAGCTATCAGTATCTTCCTGATTTTAAATTCATTAAGCTATTCACAAACGCATACATATTCATATAAAATAGCTCTATTAAAATATAAAGGAGGAGGAGATTGGTATGCAAATCCTACCTCATTACCTAATTTAATAAAATTTTGTAATAAGAATTTAGGAATGAATATTGACCCTGTTCCAGCCACAGTAGATGTAGGCAGTCCTGAAATATTTAACTACCCATTTGTTCATATTACAGGACATGGAAATATCGTATTCTCACCAGCAGAAGTGCAAAATCTCAGAACTTATCTAATTTCAGGAGGTTTCTTAGAAATATCTGATAATTATGGCTTAGATAAATATATAAGACGTGAAATGAAAAAAGTGTTTCCAGAAACTGATTTTGTTGAATTGCCATTTTCTCATCCTATATACCATCAAAAATATGACTTCCCTCATGGATTACCAAAGATACATAAACATAATGGCAAACCACCACAAGGTTTCGGCATTTTCTATAAAGGAAGGTTAGTTGTTTTCTACGATTATGAATGCGATTTAGGAGATGGTTGGGAAGACCCACAAGTACATCACGACCCAGAATATAAACATATTCAAGCTCTTAAAATGGGGGCAAATATTATAAAATACGTATTCACAAACTAATTGATTATAAGCAAGTTATCAAAAAACACATACTTACACATTCATTTCACTTATAATCTCATAAAATATCTTATTTATCACATTAAAAATCGGAAATTTTTACAAAAAAATAATTTTTTTCTTAACATTGCATAGTCAAAAACCAAAAAATTTTAACTATGAGAAAACTAAATTTTGCATTGGTAGCAGTTGCTGCTTTAATTATTTCAGTATTTTCATTCAGCTGCCGTCCGAAGGATACTTATGTAAGCATTCAATTAGACCCTTCTGATTCAGTAGTAAATTTAGGACCTGGACAAACCTACCAAGTTAAAGTTACTCTATCGCCAGACGCTGTTAATAAAGGTAAAGTCGGTGAATTTAAAATCACTGTTAACTCTAACGATGTAGTTGATACAACCTATGATTCAAAAAGTTCTGTAAGTTATGATTTCTCTTATACAGTTCCAGAAGATGCTCAAATTGGCAGCAATATAACTATTAGCTTCAGCGCAACTGATGCAAGAAGCGGAAATACAACTATTGAAAATGTTACTATTAACGTTATAAGCCTAAGCCCTGAAATTACTAAGCAAACAGGTATCACCGCAAGCTTTACAAGTACCAATTACGAGAATTCTGAATTCATAGCACAATTCAATGCTGATGGTGTTAATTTAGTAGGTGAACCTCAAAATGGTACAGGAAACAATGGTGATATGACTTTCGTATATCAAGGTTCTACCTATGGTAATTGTATCCTCTCACCAAATAACTCTTATCCAGATGCTTACGGAGAGTACAACGGACAAGATTACTACTATGGCTCAAAAAATCAAACTTTATTCAAAAAAGTCACTGGCTTAGACTTTGATAATCTTACAGCGGAAGCTATTGATTCACTGGATGTAACAGAAAATGAAGCAGGCACAATAGGTAGCTATGGTTATGGATATAAATTAGTTAA
>CAZWVR010000111.1:0-6638 GCA_964637235.1 uncultured Bacteroidales bacterium
CATAACCAGAATTTCAATGCTTACAAGAGGCAACATTTTAGCAATAAAATTAACAATAGAGATTCCCCATTTATGCCATAAAAATAAATTTTGAGGATTGCCAATAGGTGTTATAGCAGAGCCTACATTTGATGCAATAGCTTCATATACAATTAGTTTTGAAATATCATTTTTTATGCATTTCTGAATCATATTTGTTATAGGAATGATAATAAAAAGAGAAATATCATTGGTAAACAGTGCAGATAGCAATATTGTTAAACCTAAAATTACTAATGCCAAAGTTCGTTCGTTATGTATATTATCAATAAGATGTTTTATGAAGGGTATTAAAGCACCTGATTGATTTATTCCAGTAATTACAATCAGAAGGCTGGCTAAACTCAATAATGTATGCCAATGGATAAATTTTGGATATTTTCTTATTAGCTCAGGAAATAACGTAGAAATCAAGATCAATATAATTATCGCAATGAATAAAATAATTTCTCTATGTATCAGAGCTATAAGTTTTTTCATTATACGGGATCAATACTGGTACAAATTAAATAAATTAATTGATTAGTTAATGGGGTAGGGGTTGAAAAAATAAATAGTTATCCTTTACTCAATCTCAATGAATATTTTGTCGGTGTTACTGTGTATTTTTAAAAATTAGGTCTATTTTTCTTTTTTACGTTTATTTAAATAGTCCTCAGTGAAATATTTTATTACATGTTTTTTTGAGTTTTGCATTATTGCTATTATATTTTCACTACTGACCTCTTCTTTTAAACCGTATTTTAGGATATAATTAGAAATTATCCAACTATAAAACTGATTTTCAGCTTGTTTTATATTAGTATTTATGAAAAAGAAAATATCTTTTCTTTCTGTGATATCTTTCATTTTTTCTTTCCAGTTGCTAATTTTTTCTCTGATATTTTCTAAAAAGTCAAAGAAATCTTTTCTAATATTTTCTGTTTGTTCTATATCTTGTTCTTTATTAGAGTTTTTTAGTTGTGCAATAAAATCGTCAATTGAGTTGTCTAAAATTTTAAGCACAATTTTTTTTATCATTTGCCTGCCATAAGGCGCATTTGTAGATAAATACCAGTGTGTTTTCATTTTATAGCGATCGCCAGTATTCAGTACAAGGACAAAACCTTCAAAATTTTCGCTTTTTTCTCGGAGTTCTTGTATTTGTTCGTAATTAAGCTTCCAGCGTTTAGGTATATTCTCGTTTGTTAAAAACGTGTTAGTTCTTTTATAACCGATTTTCTCTCGCAATTCGTCCGTATCTTCAAATTCTATATATTTTCCACTGAAGTTTTCCCTTAATACTAATAGTTTAATAAAAGCTTTTTTATATTTGACCAAAATTTTTCTTTCCGGTGTATAAAATTCAAATACAGGTGTTATCTCTTTTTTTAATACGAATTCTACGAAATTTTGTAAATCTTCATACCATTCTTGCTGCGATATAAACTTAATAAAACTTTGAGCAGTTTCACTAAATGGCACTTTTTTGCTTTTCCATATTATTTTTTTATTTTGAGTTAAAAATGGGTGAACCATAGAGCCGTCAATTTTGCTTTGTATTTGCATAGTTTTATGAAAAACTTCACGGATTTTTGCCTCGTTGTACTGATATTCTTCTATGTTAAAAAATTTATGTAATGGACGGCTTACAATAATATCTCTATCTAATGAAAACGTAATCCCTCTTAATTCTTTTAAATACGGACTAAGGGACGTTATACTCAATGGTGGGGAAACGTTATAGTAATATGATCTAAAATTTTCATCTTCCACATTAAAATCTGTGAACTTGAAAAAAGGTTGTTTCTTTTGAATAAATTCTTTTATAGAAGCATAAAATTCACTATGACTTTTTATTTCTTTAAACATTTTTTTTTATTTGAGTTAATTAACGGTGAATTTTATCAAGAATAATTAACTTTGAGAATTCAGAGCATAGTTTAAGCATTTTAGTTTTTAACAAAAGGGAAGACTAAGTTTGTATTTTTTATCTGTTGAATTATATCATGTATAATTTCATTTATACTTTTTTCTGCATTGATAATATAATGTGCTTTTGAATAGCATAATATTTCTCGTTTATGTACTTCTTTTTTAATAAATTCAAGGAGTTGATTATCAGAGAGATTATTAATTAGAGGTCTTTGTTCCCTTTCTTTTTTTAGGCGGTTGTATAGTTCTGAAATATTCACAGTTAAATATATGCTAATTCCATATTTTTGAATAAATTCTAAATTATTATAGTGGCAGGGCAAACCACCTCCTGTTGCAATAATACATTGCTTGCAGTTTAGAGAATATAAAATTTCACGCTCGTATATTCTGAATTTTCTTTCTCCATATTTATAAAATATAGTACTAATACTTTGCTGGAAGCTAAGCTCGATTTGTTTATCTGTATCATAAAAGGAATAATTAAGGCTCTCGGCAAGTTTTTTACCAATTGTTGACTTACCGGAGCCCATAAATCCAACAAGGTAAATTCTCAACTTTGTTTATTGTTTTTATTTTTGTTCTTTTCATGTTTATAGATCTCTCTACCACCATATATCATACCAGCAGCGACAAGAAATATCAGACCTCCATCTATGGGAATATCTTGGGGAGGAGGTGGCGGCGGTTGTGCACTTATAATACTTGCTGAAAAAATTAGAAACATTGTTAAAACTAAAATTAGTATCGTTTTTCTTTTCATAATATACAAGTTTTATTTAGCCTTTTGCTTTTTTTTTTATAACGTTATGATGACTTTTTCAGTATATACTTTTTTAGGTGAATAATATTTTACAATATAAGACCCAGGGGCTACATTTAGATCGATTTTCTTATATGTGTTATGTATATAACCGTTATATACTTCCCTTCCCAGTTCATCAAATATTCTGATTTGACCGTTTAGTTCCTCTAAATTAGGAATGCTAATATAAACAAATTTTTGATCAGAATAAATTTTTACTTCACTACCTTTTCCATACAATACATCAGTAGGTTGCGGAGATGGATTTTCTGTATAGTAGCCTAATAAGAAGAATCTTCCACGATATTCACCTGCATTTAAATGTACTGTATAGTCCTGAGAGGTAAGGTCTATATAGTTAGTATTTTGGTCAGTTTTATCAATGAGTACTACTTTTGAGAAATCCAGATTGTTGTAGTCAGGTAATGAAAAGGTATAATCAGCGTCTTCCTTAGCCACAACGCCCAGAGGTATTGAAACATAATCTACATCATAGTCAATTGGTAATGTATTGAAAGCTAACGGTATAGCGGTTGGCAGTAAAGAAGTCATAGAGTAAATTTGTGGAACGTTGTTATATAATGCAAAGGCTTTTGGAGCATCATTTATGTCTTCACCCCAGCTTGCATTATTCTCCCAAAAACGTACCATTGTTTCGTCGTATTTATTTGCGTTGTTGTCGGTGATACGTAATTTGAAATAGGTAAAGTTAGGTTTTTCTTGATAATCAGATCCTTTGAACATTGGATTGGCAGCGTGAACAGCTGCAGATTTAGGAATTTGAAATGTTAGTCCAGAGGTTGAAGAAGCTTTTACAAAAAAGCCTTGGAATTCTCTAATATAGCGTGCTGTATTATCTTGATTTAAAGTTTGTCCCTGTCCTTGGTCGTGGTCGTCTGGCGAACCGTTATTATAATATACATAATTGCCATTGTCTCCGTCCCACATATAAACTGTATTTTTAATTCCGCTTCCTCTTGATATTGCGTCCCAGTCTATTGCACTTTGGTATGGATTGCCAAGCAATATCCAGCCATCATAATAACCGTCGTTTCCGTCATTGAAAGTGTATGAAAGAAAGCTTGATAAGTCGTAAGAGTTTGCAATATTAAGTTGTGATGAATTTGCTACAAATTCATGGGTAATGTTTGCCTCATTATATGTAATGTATCCTTTACCAACTTCTAATGGGTTAGAAGCAGATTGGTCTGCTATTTGGGCATTATACCATGCTTGTGGGAAATTATATGTAGAAGATGTCCAATTAGAATAATCTGTAGTTGAGGGGTTTGGATTTGCGTCATAAGTTTCATCATACCAATATAAATTAGGATTAAAATTTCCTGTAGAAGGGGAATGGTCAAAAATATCGTCCGTTGCGTTGCTTACTGGCATACTTATATATTGCCAACGTCCAGCAATTTTAAATGTTCTATGCAAATGTATTGAGCCACTTCCTGAATAACTGGTTTGATTATATATTAGTGATCCGGTGGGATCTTCTGCTCCTGAGCCTTCCAGTAGATGTAGATCTCCATTTAGTGTTAAGGTTCCGTTGATAGTTATTCCACTACCGGAGGGGACGTTGACTGTGGAGCCGTTTTGAATGTCAACTTTTTCAAAATTAACATAGTTAGTTATCACGCCATCGCTATTAGTCTGATTGGCAGTTATAGTATGCGTACCTGATGGGAATACAACAGTACCGTTGTTGTCAACATTTACAAATACGTTATTTGAAGCATTATTTGTAAAGTCGCCTTCAACTACCATATAACCGTCTAAGTCAATACTTCCGTCGTTATGGACATAATTGCCATTGCTTCCTCCGTCAATATAAAAATATGTATTAGAAGCGATAACAATATTAGCGCCGTCATTGATAACCCCTTGGGCGAATGCCCATATAGAAGTTAATATTAACCCTATTAGCAGAATGATTTTTTTCATTTTAGATTTTTTTTTATCCTTATAAAATTATTATAAGAAAAAATATTTTGCAAATTTTTTTTATAATTGACTTGCCTTGTTTTGATAAATAGACAAATTTTATTTATTGACGGTTGCATTTATCCAATTAACCAGTCCGCGATGTTCAATTATTTCCATTAGTTTTTTTGGCAGAGGTTCAAAGGTAAACGTTTTATCACCTACAAATATCTTACCATTTAAGAAATCCACATCAACTTTTTGACCCGGCTTATAGTATTCAACAGCTTCTTTATGCACAATAACAGGTAAACCTTGATTTATTGATGAACGGAAAAATATTCTATTAACAGACTTTACTATGACTGCTTTTATTCCGAGATGAGCTAATCCGACAGCAGGGTGTTCTCGAGAGCTACCACAGCCGAAGTTATCGCCGGCTATGATAATATCCCCTTTTTGAGCATTTTTACTAAAATTTTTATCGAAACCTGCGAACAAATGAGGAATAATGCTTTCCGGGTCTGAGCTTAAAATATTGTATGTTAGATTTCCGGCAAACATTTGGTCGGTATTTAAGTTATCCACATCTTTATAATTCCATACTCCGTTAATTCTTCTATTTTCATTTTCTGGGATAACGATAGTTTTGCTTTGTTCTATTTTGTATGGGAATATTTCTTTTTTGTTTGGTAAATTACCGAATAGCTCTCTTGGATCTGCGATATATCCTTTTATAGCTGAATATGCAGCCACAGCTGGTGATGCTAAATATATATTTGCATTTTTATTTCCCATTCTACCCAGGAAATTTCTATTAGCTGTTGAAACAACGTTAAATCCATCAGCAGGAATACCTTGACCGGTTCCTAAGCAAGGACCACAAGAAGCCGTTAGTACATTTCCACCAGCTTTTATAAATATTTCTACTAATCCTTCTTTAATTGCTTGGAGATATATTTCTTGGGAAGCTGGGGTAATTATCAATTGTACACCATCGGCGACGTGATTGCCTTTTAAGATAGAGGCGGCTTCTCTAAGGTCTTCGATACGTCCATTTGTGCATGTTCCTATAAAAACTTCATTTACAGGAGTTCCTACTACTTCGGAAAGTGCATGGACATTATCAACATGGTGGGGAACAGCTACTACTGGGAATAGCTCATCCAAGTTGAGTTCTATTTCTTTGACATATTTGGCGTCTGGATCTGCCCAAACGCCATTTAATTTTTCTATGGGAATTCCGTAAAAATCAGCTAAAATTTCATCGGGTGGGAATACTGCATTTTTTGCTCCCATTTCAGAGGCTAAGTTCGCTATTGTCATTCTTTCTGATATTCCCAAAGATTTAACACCTTCACCATGATATTCAATTGACATATAATTTGCACCTGCTGAGCCAATCATTCCAATTATCCATAGTGATATATCTTTGGCATAGACGCCTTTGGGTAATTTTCCTTTTAGGGTAATTTTCATACTTTCTGGTACTCTGAACCAAGTTTCTCCTCTACGCCATATTCCGGCTGTTTCTGTTCGGTCTATACCTGCTGCCATTGCATTGAAAGCTCCTGCTGTGCATGTATGGCTATCGCTGCCTACTATTATCATTCCTGGTTTTGCATGATAAGACATTATTTGATGGCAGATACCACGTCCTGCATCGTAGAAATTTTTTATTCCTTGCTCTTTTACAAATTCTCTAACTCTTTGATAATCAGTTGCTACTTTTGCATTTGTGGGTGGAGCATTATGGTCTAAAACTATCAGTAGTCTATCTGGATAAGCAATTTTTTTTCCGCCCATCTTTTCGAATGTTTTTCTAATACTGGCGGAATTGTCATGGCTTAGAACAATATCAGGCTTTTTGAATACAATGCTTCCAGCGGGTGCTCCGAATATTTTTTCTACAAAAGTTTTTCCCATAGTTTTTTTTAATTTTGCAAAGCTA
>CAZWVR010000112.1:0-6586 GCA_964637235.1 uncultured Bacteroidales bacterium
TTCGCAAAATTTTGCAAAAACTCTATATTTCAGCACATTGCAAAAAAAAGGTACGTTTATATCAATGTTATAGCCAATTAAGATATAGGCTTTAACCAAAATTTAACCTTATCTGGAGACCATATTATATCTTTTTCTAAGTCAAATAATGTAGCTCTCATCTCAAGCTCTTTTGTACCTTCTGTAGTTTTGTATTCATTCCAAGTAAAATACCTTCCTGTTTTAGTTGGTTTTTCTTTGCTGAAATCTACTTTTATATATTTTTGCATTTCGTTTATTTAAAATAACTGGCTATAACAAAGTGTATAGTTAAAAAGCCAATTAAGGTTAGTTCATTTAATCAAAGTCTGTATATTGGCTTTCAAACCATACACAAACCGTTATAGTGCATTTAGTTCACGTTTAACATTCTCCCAAAAATCAACTCTTTGCTCATGCCCTGCATCTAATGACACAATCTCATCTCTGAATAATTCTTCTAATATTTCTTCTACACATATAATTGCACTACTTATAGCATCATTAATACCCAAGTAGTTTTCTTCTACAAGTTCTCTTGTTTTATCAAAATTCCTATTTGGCATATCTCCCCACATTTTAAAAATCAATTCTTTTGCTTTTTCTTTCGGACTAATATTTTCCATAATAAAATATTTACTTCATTTCAAATTCATAATTTTAATCGGCTACTTGCCTTATACAAACCGTTAGGCGCAATGTTCTTAATTTTAATGCCTTTCGCAAAATTTTGCGAAAAGATACTATCTTACACGTTCATCAACACGAATACTTCTCGCATTTGCGTTAATGGCAAGGAATAATACATCGTATGTTGCTTTTAATCTCTTTAACAATATATTAGTTTTTATCAATTTCTTTTTTTCTTCTATTAAAAGTACTGCTGCATTTCTATTAGCGTCTGTAGCTGCAAGTTTTGGGATACCTTCAACTTTGCCTTGCATCAAATCTCTCGCTTTATAAAAAACTAAACTATCAAATTCTGCTTGTAAGGTATCACATAATTCTTGTTGCTCTATTATAAGATTGTTTATATAAAATGCTTGTTCAACAAACATAGCATCATATTCAATCTTTTGTTCAAGAGTTTGATTTGTGGTTTTTGCGAAATTTTGCAAAAATAACTCTATTTCTTTTAAATATTCCATTATCTATTTTTAGAAAAGTTCTCTAAATAATCAATTATATCATCATCGGCATCAATATAATCATCGTATTCTCGTTCAATATTTCTATGCAAGATTATCCAAACAATTATAGTTAAAATTGCCATAAAGGTATTAAACCCTAACAGAAACAATGCCCAGAACCAAGAAATAGTTATGATGCCAAACATTTTTAAAATAGGCAATACAAAAGCCATTATAATTACTAATTGCCAAATTTTTGTTATTATTTTCATAATTTTTGTTTTTTTTTATTTAAAAATATATTTATTTTGCAAAATTTTGCAAAAAAGGAATTATTTTTCAATAACTTTATATTGAATATCTCCTTTTTCCGGTTTCTCGATTAAAAGTTGGAGTTTATTTTTATTGCTCCATTCTAATACGTCTTTTAAATTATCTTCATCTAAAGCTGATGCTTCAAAGTGCATAGCTTTAAGTTCATTTAAGCCAAGCATACCAAGTTTAAGTGCTGCTATATATTTAGCAGATGTAGATATTTGTGAATCCTTAAAAGGATAACCTTTGTAATATACTCCGTCTTCTTTAATTTCAAATTCTTCAGGTAATTTTGCGTTTTTAAGAATATTAGATTTTTTTTGCAAAATTTCCCTTACCTCTTTCTCATATTTATCAACTTTATCTCTTGCTTTTTGTCCTTCTTTAACCCAATTATTATAAAGTTCTAAATCTTTCTTATAATTATGATATTGATTATTTATAGCATTTGCTTCCATAATTTGTTTAAGAATATCATCTGTGCTTTTTAATTTAGGCTCAGGAAGTGAAGTTAATTCTTTTTCGACTTCAGGACGTTTTCGAGTATTTAAAAAGGATTTGATTTCTGCAAAATTTGCAGAATATCCCATTTCAGCTAATTCTTTTTTTAATTGATTTACAGTAAGTGTTAATTCTGCTGCTTTATTAAATACTTTTCCTAACTCTCTTTGTCTTTCATTAAATTCCCTGATTTCTTTTAAGTGCTTTTCATTCTTTGTACTCCATTCTTTTCGTATTTTTTCGTTATGCTCATTTATTTCTTGTAGTTTTTTATGCAAAATTTCTGTATTGACTTGTTTTACTTCCTTTGGTTTTTCAAGTTTACGTCCAATTATATCTTTCAATCTCCTTTTTGCATCGGCTCTGTTATTATAGGCAACCTTGTATTCTTCATCAATTTTGCTAAAATCCACACCCAAAATATCAAGTAACATATTTACTTGCTCTTTTTCAGAAACATTTAGAAATTTTTCAATATCAAATGATTTTCCAAAATACTTATCATTTAGCATAGAAATAACTCCTGATGTTACTCTTATCTTGCCTAATACATAAGTAAGAGAATCATTCCCTTTACTGTTAAATCTCCAAATTATTTTAGCCCCATCTGAAAGTTCCATTTCGTAATACCCTTTTTCCGTATCTTTATGTACCATTTGTGTTGGTATTATCTTTTTGAAACGGTCAAATAATCCTTGTAAAATTGATGATTTACCTGAATCATTACTACCAGTAACAATAATTGTAGAATTATTTAATTCAATTTCTTTTTTGATAATTGCTTTAAAGTTTTCTACTGTTATTTTTTTTACATAAACTGTTTGTTCCATTTTTTTTGTTTTTTAAATTTAAAAATATATTCTTTTTTGCAAAATTTTGCAAAAAATCTCTATTTCAGCACATTGCAAAAAAAGGTACGTATATATCTTTGTTAGGCAACATTAACCGAAAGGGTTGCTGTTTTTACTAACTTTAACACAATTATTTATTTCTTCTGCTAAATCTTCACAATCTATTAATCTAATAAGTATTTTAGCATCAAGTTCTGTTAAGTTGTTTAATTCACTATCATATTCTTCAAGTATTTCTAAAGCGTTGTCTATTTCTTCTTGGTCATAATCGCTAATAATTGTGTCGTAATAATCTAATATTTTTTGTTTCATAATTTAACGTTGCCTAACAATTTGTATAAGTAATAGCCGTGTTAGTGCTTGTTTTTTAAAACTATTACTTTGTTATTAATTTATTTTTATCTACTTAATTTTGTGCTTCAATCGGCTACTACTCATACAATAGCCGTTATGCATAAGTGGTGGATAATGGAATCGAACCATTTTTTATCATTTACTATGTCCTACCAATAGACGAATCTCTAAATCAATTAGAGATGCAAGAATCGAACTTGCTTTTTATACTTAGATTGTCCTACCAATAGACGAATCCACCTATTTATAACACAATCCATACCCCATAAAGCAATATAGTATTGTGTTAAGATTAAACATTGTGCTACGCTTTACGGTGCATAGCTTTAACCATTATAAACAATTCACAGCCCTAACAAACAGTCGCTAATCTTTCTACAAGTAGAGGCAGCTGCCTTACCCCTCTGCTGTGTACCGCTTATAACAAGCAATATAAAATATTTATAAATTTTGGTCATTTTAGCATTCTTTGCCAGATAATTCCATTTCCAGAAGCCTAATATCGTCTTCATATTTGTTTAATTGTTGTTCAATATTGTTTACGTTTTTCTCTAAATCAGAAATATCCTCCTTGTATTCATCAATTTTATTTTCTAATTCTGAAATCTGTCTGTTTGCTTGTTCTCTCATTTCCTCATTAGTTCTTCTTACGTTTTCAAAAAGATAAGAGATAGTATCATAAAGCCGTTCCGTCCGGTTATTTATTTCCATAACAACCTGTTTGTCGGTTTCGTCAACATAAGGGCAGAACTCATTTATAATATTAATTAAAGCACTTTCTATTTCCGCCTTTAAATCCTTTTCATTGTCGTCAATTATCGAACAAGTGTATCCATAATCTAAACTCATAATTTTGTTTCTTTTTTATTTAAAAATATATTCTTTTTGCAAAATTTTGCAAAAAAGTTTAATCCAACAAGCAGTCTAACATAATACTTTCCACATACTCTTTATTATGAATTATTGCTTGTTTTTTTATATCTTCAATTAACCATTCTGGTATATTATCATACTCAATATCTTTTTTTGTAGGAGCATAATAAATATTTTCAATTTCCACTTCAAGCCCTCCATTATAACAAGCTGTAGTACTACCGTATGGCGCACAAAAACTATCTTCATAAATATTGTATTCGACTTCTAAATAGAAGCCTTCTTTTATTTTATAATCAAATTCCATTTTTTTATTTTTTATCAAAATCTAAAACAACTTTAACAATTCTTTTTTTAATATCAATTACGGCTTCATCCAGTGTTTTAAAATCCCATTTTGATTCTAATTTTATTATATATCCATTAATATACACTTCTGCATTATTCCAATAAGTTCCACTTTTTTCATTGTAATTGATGGATAATCTCTTTATTATTCCTTGATTTTTGATTTTTTTGTATTCCATAATATATTTTTTTAAAATAGTAGTCTTTTTGCAAAATTTTGCGAAAAATCTCTATTTCAGCACATTGCAAAAAAAAGGTACGTTTATATCAATGTTACCAAACATTAAAACGATTTGGTAACAAGGGCTATAAATAATAAAACCCTTGCCACCGCACACATTACAGTTTATCAACTTCATCTCTTGTTTCTTCTAAATCTTCTTTTAACCTGCGAGCTTTTTTTACTAATGCACTTTCTTCATCAGTTATCGCACCGCCAAGAGTTGCTACATCTTTTACTATATCAATAGGTATAGTTGCTACATCTATTGATATTTTTAATAATTTACCAAATAATCCCATTGTATTTATTTTTAATTAACTGTGCAGTATTCAACCCCACCGCACAAATAAGGGTTTTACTATTCATAGCCCCGATACGTTATTCCTTTATTATCCAAAAATCACCTTTTCCACAACTACATGGTTCAGTCCCTTTTGGTTTTGGTTTTCCACAATAATCACACACTAATATTTCAAGTTGTTTGTTAATATCGGCTATAATTTGTTGCTTATCTATTTTTTGTTTGTCTGTCATAATAATTTTTTAAATTTAAAAATATATTCTTTTCGCAAAATTTTGCGAAAAATCTCTATTTCAGCACATTGCAAAAAAAAGGTACGTTTATATCTTTGTTGTAGTCCATTAAAACGACACTACAACACAGTATAAAAACTATGCTTAGTGTCGTGCTTAAATCTAACTTTGTGCTAATGCTTTATTTTTTTCTTTCCACGCTTCCCATTCATAGTGTTCAGAAATTTTGTCAAGTGCTGGAATACCGTAAGAAGTATAGTTGTCAATTAAATCTATCACTTCATTGTAATTTCCATAATAATTAACGCCACATAACACTAAATATAGCAAATAGCCGTGTTAGTGGACTTATTAGAACGATTTGCTGATTATTAAAAATATTTTTGTTAATTAAAATTCTTATTTCAAATCGGCTACTTGCCATATTATCAACGTTAATTAAAGATTAACAACTGGGAATCGTGCGCCACTCTTCTTCTCCTGTTTCGCTTATCCATTTCTGTTTTAATTGCCAAAAAGATTGCCCTACGTCACTATAATAAGCACCATTTACCCCACAAGGTTTTTTAATTTCTTCTGTTTCTACTGCATTAAACCATTTTAGTTCCATAGTTGGTTTCCAATTTAATTTGTTTTTGTCTTCCTCTGCATCATCTTTTAAGGCTTGTTTAATTATTTCTTCTATCATTTTTTTTGTTTTTTAAATTTAAAAATATTATTCTTTTTCCAAAATTTTGCGAAAACACTTTATAATAATTGCAAATATACGGAAAAAAAATTACAATAACAAATATTTTGCAAAAAAAAACAAATAAATTAGTCTAAATCTATGTTTTTGCCAACCACTATTAAGTTAGTTGAGTCAAATTTAGATAATACTGGAGCTTCTAATTCACTTTTAAGAGTATCAGACATTAGATTGGAATAGAGAAGAAGTCCTCGTTTTTTCCAAGAGAGAAATTTTTGCTTTTGTCTAATTTTTGCAAAAGAATCCCATTGCTCATTATTTTTAACATAAGACCAATAAGAATGTTTTTTATCATCAGTAACTCCATTTCGTATTATCATTCCTAAGTCTTCAAGGTCGGATAACCGAGCAACTACAGTGCTTTCTTTTATGCCTGTCCAATAAATTATATTTTGAATTGTAACTTTCTTATGTGTGATAATTATATTAAGTATCTTTGCCATTGCATTTTTTAATGTGCCGGTTTCTATTTGTTCTTTTAATGCTATTTGTTTTGGTGTCATTTTTTTTTGATTTTTAAATTTTATTAATAGTTTCTTTTTTGCGAAATTTTGCGAAAACCCTTTATTTCAATAGATTATAAAAAAGGTGCGTATATATTAATGTTGTGCTTGACTACTCCCCCGATTAAAGTCCGGGAGATTCACTTTCTTCAATCATAGCGAGCTGAGGAAATTCAGAGTTACCACTA
>CAZWVR010000113.1:0-6409 GCA_964637235.1 uncultured Bacteroidales bacterium
AGTTTCGGCATTTATTACAATAAAAAAAAATACAAAAACATTGATGAATTTTTCCGCTATTTTAAATATATCCGACAAACGCACAAACCTATTTCCACTAATATCCCTATATTAGAATATTTGAGCGACACAGCCAATGCTTACTATCCAATAACGCAAAGCAATAAAAGCCAAATAATAATTGCTGACTATTTAGCAAAACAATCAGTTGATACTCAGAAATTTATTACTTACGTAAATGAAAGGAACCTAAAAATCCATCTAATAGATACATTTAATTTTTGGAATTTAAAAGAACAATGGAATTTCCCACAAGACAGCTCTTATAAACCATATTTTATTCTTAAATCTCCTATCCACGGAATATATATAGCTACGGCAGAAATAAAAATCGATACTATTTCAAAAATGCATTATCCGAGAATGCTACTTTCAATAAGATATGAAAATGATACATTCCAGATAAAAAATATCTATCTACCTATCGACGGCAAATGGCATAAATATAAACTAATAAATGAAACAGATTCCACGCGAAAGGTAAAATACTTGTATTATTATTTACTATACAATCATGGAAAAATAGACTTTGCAAAATTACGAAATATAAAACTATACTACCGTCCGTATTACTATAAAAATTATTTGTTTAAAAACGCCGAATAATTATTTTTGCAAAAATCGTAAGAAAATAGAGGTAAAATGAAAAAGTTTAAACTTTACAACACGATTTTAGGATGGATTGTTTTTCTAATAGCAGCTTACACATATCTTTCCACAATGGAGCCCACAGCTAGCTTATGGGACTGCGGCGAATTTATTGCAACATCATATAAATTAGAAGTCGGACATCCTCCGGGAGCTCCTTTTTTTATGCTTGTACAAAAAGTTATGTCCTTATTAGCAGGCAATAACGTCCATAAAGTAGCCTATTGGATGAATGTGACTTCTGCCCTTTCCAGTGCTTTTACAATATTATTCTTATTTTGGACAATAAGTTATATTGCTCGACGTATAATACTCAAAATAAAAAATAAAGATACTTTAAATACCGCAGAAAGCATTGCTGTTCTCGGTAGTGCCACTGTTGGTGCATTAGCTTATACATTCTCAGACACATTTTGGTTTTCCGCCGTAGAAGCCGAAGTGTACGCAATGTCTTCGATGTTTACAGCTATTACTTTCTGGATAGCACTAAAATGGGATGAACAGGCTGACAAACCTTACGCATACAGATGGCTAATCCTTTTAGGCTTGCTCATAGGTATGGCTATTGGTGTACACCTCTTAAATTTACTTGTAATACCAGCAGTAAGTATAATCATATATTATAGACTTTTTGTTGATAATAAAAACATTTCTCTCAAAAAAGAAAATACTGGTCTTTTAGTCTCATTTATAATAGGTTCATTAGTTTTACTATTTATTATGTACGGTATAATTCAAGGGTTAGTAGCTTTAGGTTCGCAATTTGAACTATTATTTGTAAATACTTTTGGATTACCTTTTGAAAGTGGTTTTATTACATTTTTGTTATTACTTTTCGGTGTATTGATTTATGGCATCATTTATTCTATAAAACATCGCAAATATATATTGCATGATATTCTGCTTTTTACAATAATGATATTGATTGGTTATTCTGTTTTCGCTATAATTGTAATACGTTCAAATGCTAATCCTCCGATAGACGAAAATAACCCTGAATATTCTTTTGCATTAAAAGCTTATTTAAATCGTGAACAATACGGCAATCGTCCTTTATTATATGGTCCATATTACGACGCTCAAATTATAGGGGAAGAACCTATATATACATACTATAAAGACGATAGCCTAAAAAAATATATTAAAATTAAAAAAACTAATCCTAATTATAAATATGATCCAAATAGAGAAACGATATTCCCCAGAATGTATAGCCAAGAAAAAGATCATATTGAAGGATATAAAGCATGGGGAGGCGTCGAACCAGGAGAAAAGCCTAATTTTATAAATAATCTGAAATTCTTTTTTAATTATCAGCTTGGGTTTATGTATTTCCGATATATGTTCTGGAACTTCGTAGGTAAGCAAAATGATATACAAGGACACGGAGGAATACTTCACGGCAATTGGCTTTCAGGAATTAACTTTATCGACAATGCTCGTCTGGGACCTCAGGATAAAATACCCACAAAATGGAAAAATAAAGCTTCACGAAATAAATTTTATTTCCTACCTCTAATATTAGGAATACTGGGATTACTATACAGCTTGTATCATAGAAAATACTTCTGGGCTATTTTGGTATTCTTCTTTATGACCGGAATAGCAATAGTTATATATCTTAATCAGACACCATATCAACCTCGTGAACGTGATTATGCTTATGCAGGCTCATTCTATGCTTATGCTATCTGGATAGGTTTGGGTGTACTTGCTATATATGATATGCTAAAACGACTACTAAAATCTGAAACTACAAATGCCATAATTGCCTCCTTGCTGGGATTAACAATTCCTATCCTTATGGGCTCCCAAACATGGGATGACCATGACCGCTCCGGTAGATATCATACCAGAGACTTAGCTGCTGACTATCTTAATTCCTGCGATAAATATGCAATATTATTTACATACGGAGATAACGATACATTCCCCTTATGGTATGATCAAGAAACCGAAGGAATTAGAACCGATGTCCGCGACGTAAATTTAAGCCTATTTTCTACTGATTGGTATATTGACCAAATGAAACGTAAAGCTTATGAATCTGACCCATTACCAATTCCTATTTCAAAAAAGAAATATAGAGAGGGAACAAGAGATATCATAATCATAAATGAAAATCCTAATCTTTTTGTTAATGAAAAGTATCAAGCTAACAAAAAATTATTCATAAACCAATATAAAAAACTATATGAACATACTATGAGAATGCTCTCAGCTTCTGAATTTCCAAAAATATTCCAAAAAGATTATAAAACCCTCTCTGAAAAAGGATATGAGAAAATTACTCCAATGACATTATTAAATCTGCTTAATAGACTTAAACAAAAAAATATTTTAGAAAAGACAAAAGTAAATCCTGATACATTAGATTATCTAAAAGTTAAAACAACAGAGCTCGTAAAACAAATAAAAAACAGTTATTTGCCAATAAAAATTGCAATGGATTTTGTACTTTCTGACGATCCTGCTACAAAAATAGGAAATGGAGCCTACGACTATTTACCAACTAGAAAACTCTTAATACCAGTTGATAAACAAAAAATAATAAAAGCCGGATTTGTACCGCCTGATAAGCAGAACCAAATAGTAGATGCAATACGATTTACTTTGCCTAAAAAACAGTACTTACTAAAAAGCCAATGGATGGTACTGCTAATATTAGCTAATTTCAATTGGGATAGACCTATTTATTTTGCAACAAGTATAGGCACCGAAAATTACTTAGGTTTACAAAAATATTTCCGTTTAGAAGGATTTGCTTATAGATTAGTTCCTTACGAAACCAAACCGAAAAATGGAGTATTTGGAGATATAAATACAGACATCCTCTATAATAACTTAATGAACAAATTCAAATGGGGACGTATATATGAACCAGACTTCAACGTTGACCATTATGTAGATAGAGTGACAAAAGTTATGGATATTCGCGGAGTATTCCATAGATTAGCAAGCAAACTCATAGAAGAACATAAAAATGATAGTGCCAAAGCCGTATTAAATAAAATAGTGCATATAATGCCAGATAACAAATTCCCATTTGATTACTTCTTTGTGCCCATTATTGAGGACTATTACAAAATAAATATGAACAAAACCGCAGATTCCTTAGCAAGGATAACTTTCAATAACTATAAAGAAGAATGTGAATTTTACAAAAGTCTAAGTAATGATAAACTCAATACAGAAGAGATACAACGTAATTTAGGTTTAGCTTATTTCACATTTGGGAAACTGGCAGATATAACTAAAAATAATAATGATTCACTATCCAATGAAATTACGCAATATAGTAGTACTATTTTGCCATTACTAAGCAATAAGTTCTTTAAATAAGAATTTGGGATAATAATTAAATCAGCGTGAGGGCGGAGGCGGGTTAGCCGCCGAAGGTAAAGCTATGCAGGCGTTTGCGGGCGGAGGCTGAGCGATTAGCGAAGCCCCACGCACCGCAAAGCGAGGCAAAACTTAGGCAGGCGTGCTGACAGACATAGGCTGCTGCCGCCTGCCTTTGATTTGCCGAGCATCTACGCCTGCAAGCTGAACCACAGGCGGATACAAGCCGTAGCCCGACCCCGAACGAGCACTGCGAGTGAGGGGACACGCAATATACTTCATCCCAACCAACTATAATCTCCTTATGATTTATATCATAAATTTTATGTTATACCTAACTTTATTTGTACAAAACAAAAAACCTTAATTATGAAAAAAGTTTTAATCTTAGGTGCAGGTATGGTCGTCAGACCAATGGCTAAATACTTATTACAAAATGGTTATTTCGTCACTATAGCCAGCAGAACTAAAAGCAAAGCAGATGCTATACTCAAAAATCATCCAAATAGCCGTGCTATCGCTTGGACAGTGGATAAAGAACAAGAACTGGATAAAATGATTGAAGAACATGATTTAGTTGTTAGCCTTCTGCCTTATACATACCATGTGATGGTCGCCAAAAAAGCTATTAAGCACCACAAAAATATGGTGACAACTTCTTATGTTAAACCTGAAATGAAAGCTCTGGATAAAGATGCAAAAGACGCTGGTATTTTAATACTTAACGAAGTAGGCCTTGACCCCGGAATTGACCATATGTCCGCAAAAAAAATTATAGACCATGTACACGCTAAAAATGGCAAAATACAAGAATTCTATTCACTATGTGGTGCTTTACCTGCTATCGATGTTGCTTGCCAAAATCCTTTTAAATACAAATTCTCTTGGAGCCCCATTGGCGTGCTTATGGCTGGTAATAATGATGGCAAATACCTAAAAAAAGGAAATACTTATTATATCCCTACTGAACATCTTTTTAGAAAACGATTCTATATAAACTTCCCAGAAGTAGGCATCTTAGAAGTTTACCCAAACCGCGATTCAATCCCTTATATTGATTTATACAATATCCCGGAAACAGAAACTATGTTTCGCGGTACATTGCGCTATCCCGGTTGGAGCGAGATTATTGACACAATGAAACATATCGGATTATTCTCCGATAAAACATACGATGCTTCAAATTTAACTTATAATCAATTACTTGCTAAAATCTTAAACACAACTGAAAATCAAACTAAACAAGAAATAGCCAAGCGCTTCGACATCCCGATAGATTCTTTACCTATAAATGCTATGGAATGGCTCGGTCTATTCTCCGATAAAAAAGTAGGCAAAAAAGACACTATCCTTCAAATAATAGGTCAATTGATGATTGAAAAAATGACATTACAAGGCGACGAAAAAGATATGGTCGTTATGATGCATCTATTCAAAATTGCTTATCCTGATGGCAAAACAGAAGTCATTAGATCTACTATGTTAGACTTCGGTACGCCAAACACCGATACTTCTGTGGCTAGGACAGTATCTTTACCTGCTGCCGCCGCTGTTATAATGATCTTAGAAAATAAAATACAACTTACTGGCGTTCACATACCCGTTTTGCCTGAACTCTATAATCCTATTCTCGAAAAATTAGAAGAATTAGGTATAAAGATGATAGAAACCTACGGTTTACCTTCTGAACAAATGATAAAATAAAACTTTTATGCCTCCTGCGGTACAACAGGGGGCATTTTTATTATAGCTCATTACAAAAGAAAAATTTTTAAATTTTTATCTTTTTACTATTTTACTCCAAAAAAATATGACACCTTCAGAAGTCGTTGATGCCATCAAAACCATCCTGGAAAAATCTAAATACTTCTATCAGCTTAAAAATGACGAGGATTTTTTGATACAAGAGCTAAATAAACTATCAAAAGAAACTATTGAACATTTGCATGAATTCTATAAAGGTCATGAAAAAATAAATAAATTCCGTTATAAAATAGCCGAACATCTTTTAAAAGGCGAAAAAATTACCAAGGAGATAATTCAAAAATATAAAGAAGAAATAGCTGCTCAATATGATAAAGATATTTTTCGTAGTTGGAGCAAATTTTTTTCATTATTTTATACGTTTTTCTATCTTGATTATTATGAATTTAAAGAAAAATTAATAAAAATCTCGCAATTTTTCATTGATAAATTAAGTTCAAAAGCAATTAAATTCTCAATTTTTGAATTTAATGGTTCACATAGCTTTGGCTCTACTTCATGTTTTATAGCTCTTTACAACAACTGCCACAAAAAACATTATGGTAAAAAACAATTAGGTCTGGAACTGGATTATGAACATTTTGTATTTGGAAAA
>CAZWVR010000114.1:0-6211 GCA_964637235.1 uncultured Bacteroidales bacterium
AAAGTCAAATTGCTTAGGATCTTTATTTTTATTTAGCATTGGCTCTCTTTCCTCTTTTGGAATATTAACTTTTTGAGCTTTCCTAGGTCCAGGTGCTAGTGGAAATCTTACTAAATTTTTAGAAACTAATTCTCCCTTTTCATTATACTCATTAGCTCTGTTAGCAACTATAAACCACGTAAATTTTACATTTGACCTGCCATTGTTTAATTCTACTACATCAAAACCTTCGGCTGTTTTATTTGTCACGTAAACTCCATTACTCTCACCTTCTAATTGAATAAATACACGCAAAGGATGCTCTTTATCAACTGTTATATTTTTTGCCAAAATAGGATCTATTTTAATATGAGCTTTACCATTTACAAGCTGACCTTCTCCATAATCTTGAAATAAAATCTCCGGTGCCTCAGGTGCAAAAAGTGAGACTCTATCCCCTTTTGTATCTTTAACTATTGTTGCAACATTACCATTACCATTTACTTTATATGCTGTCCCTGAGTATGTGCCTCCTATATACGTAAAAGTACCGTTTCCATCTTCAAAATAACCTCCCCAAACGTCGTCACCACTGTGGTTACCCCTACCATAAACACCAATAGAATCACCATTAATACCAGCACCACAGCCATAAGTAAGATAATAATACGAAGATAAATTCTCTCCAATAACATTTAAACCTTCACCATTCTCGTGTCCATTAAAAAAATAACCTCCATAATTCCCCTGTCCATCAGCTCGTCCATAAACTCCTCTTGCTTTTCCATTATCACCATAAGCATTGCCATAAACACCATAAGCATTGCCACTGCTACTACTGGATGCATAACCATAACTACCATAATTTGTTCCACTACCATAAGCAGAGGCATAACTACCGTAATTTGTTCCGCTACCACCATATACATATCCATATACCCCATAATAATAATAACTTCCACTTGGATAAACTGTTCCTTGCACACCTTTATATCCTCCACGAAAATATCCTCCATAACCCCAAAAATCAGTATTGGCACATATACCATATACAGGCCAATCATCAGAATATGTCTGTGTGCTTTGAAAATACCCAACAGCATCTTGGTCGCCAGAGACAACACTCAAAGGATAAAGAGGAGCAGTTGTCCATACACCAACTTTTCCTGAGGAGCCTTCAATAAAAATAGCATCAGGTTTTGCACCTACATCAAAATGGATATTTGTTCCAGTAGGATTTGCACCTGAGCCTATATAAATATCATCGTCAGTATAAGCAGGCAAAATAGCTCTTATCCACTTATTACCTGCATTATTTCGCCCCCATAAAGCATACAAACCATTAGGCAAACCTATTCCTCCTGTATCTGAATAGCTCAAGATACGAGCTTGCTCAGTATTATTAGCTTTCAAGACTAAATCAACGGCATCAGTAGTGCCTAAAAAGTCTGTGCCAGGCGTTGTACCTGCATTACCTTCCAAAAGCCAAGGATGTCCCTGATTATCATCAAAAAGTTTTACCCAGTTAGGGTTTGACGCGTCACCTGCATTATAATAAAACCCCGCAGGTGTTAAACCTCCTGTACCATCATTATATACTACTAATGAAGTAGCAGGATTAGAAATTGTAGAAGCATCATTGGTCCCAGTTAAAGCAACCCTGGGAATTAAAATTCCTTTATCTGTAAAGCTTACGTCCAATCCAGCAGAAGCATCTGGTGTAAAAGACCCAGAAGAACTAATGCCTACACTTTGAGCCTTCGCATAGACACTAATAAGAAAAATAAGTCCAAAAAACAAAATTAACTTCTTCATAATTATATTTTTTGCAATTTATTTAATTTGTAAAAATAAAATTATTCAATGTTAAAATCAAGTTTTTTTTAAATTTTTAATAGCCAACTTATATAAAAATTTCCTCTTTTTTATTTTCTAAAAAAAATCATAACTTTATACAAATTTTTCAAGAATGAAAAACAAAGAAAACAACAGTAATACACATACCAATGAAAAAGCTTCAAAAGCAAAACAAACTCTAATATCTCAAAAAATAGAATATACACCCACTGGACGAGTAATACGAGCTATCTCTGATGCAGAACTTGTATTATCCTACATAGCAGAACACGGAATAAACGTAGATAAAAATTTAATAACTACTATAATCAGCGCAAAAGAAGCATATAAATTAAGAAACTGGAATAAAGAAATAGAAGAAAAATTCTGGGAAGCATACAATAAACTACCTGCACTAATAAAACCCATAACAGTTGATAGCATAAAAGCTGTAGAAGAAAAACCTATCAAAAACCCCAATTTTTTTCAAAAAATACTTGGTAAAAAACATTACGTTTCTGTAGCTTATAAATCAGCACGTTTTTACACTATATTCGCAATTATCACAATGATAATAATGCTAATTCTACACATATATTTCTCAATAGGTACCGTCAGATTAAATAAAATTCTAAAAAATGATAAAAAAATAGCAGAATTGGAAAATCAAATTAACGATTTAGAGATGATAAGTCGTGGTTCATCAGAAACAAACCTAAGCGTAGAATTTAAAAAAGATAAACTCTATAATAAACTCTTTGAAATAAACACCGAAAAAGAAAGCAACATAAAACTTCTGAACGACTGGTTATATTTTATAAGAAAAATTCTATTCATAAAAAAAGAAAGCAAACAAATAAAAGCAACACAAACAGAACCAGAAACGCCTCAAGCACCTCCTTCTCCACAAGAGACCCTTACTTATCATATAGAAACAATCAACGACGCAGAAAATTACCTGCTTGTAATAGGATATTATATACTTCCCCTACTATACGGATTACTCGGTGCTATAACATTTGTACTCAGAGAATTAAGAAATATGATAAAAAATATGCAATTTACCAAAGAAACCAATATTAATTTTGCACTTAGGCTAATACTCGGGACAATCGCAGGACTCGCCGTAGGCGTATTTTGGGGCGAAATTACTCAACAAGAAACACTAAAATTCATCAGTACCCTCGGACAATTACTCGTTGCTTTTATCGCTGGATACCTCGTTGAATATGTATTCATCGTTTTAGAACGGTCTGTAAAATTAGTTTTTGATAAATCATTATTAGCTGTTAAAAACAATAAAAAACAAAATAAATAAACATTAACAAAAACAATAATCGCAAAAAAACAGCCCGCATTTTTTATATTTGCATAAAAAATAAATGAAAAACATACTGATAATCTATCCTCATTGGCCACCATCAAATCTTACAGGTGTACATAGACCCCGCTTAATATCAAATTTTCTACATCAATTCGGATGGCACCCAATAATCCTAACAGTAAAAAGTAAATATTACGAAGAAAAACCAGACTATGATATCATAAAAACTGTAAACCCCAAAACAGAAGTAATATACACAGAAGCAAAGCCAATAAGAAAACCCAGAATTATAGGAGATATAGGACTAAGAGCTTTCAAATACCTAAAACATCAAGCCCTAAAAATAATACAAAACAAAAAAATAGATTTCATCTGGATACCTATACCATCATTTTATGTAGCTGTACTCGGTAGGATCTTACATGAAAAAACTGGCATTCCTTACGGCATAGATTACATAGATCCATGGATAAGAAATATCAGCAATAGAAAAAACTTACGGGCAATCCTAAGCAACATAGCTGCTCATATCTTAGAACCCTATGCAATAAAAAAAGCCTCTGTAATAAGCGGAGTGGCAAAAGAATACTATCTACCTGCATTAAAAAGAAATTTCAAACAAAATAAATATCCGCTTAATGTTGCTATGCCCTATGGTTTTGACCCTAATGACCATAAAATAACTCTTTCTAACCTCAAATATCCTTGGGAAAACGACAATATAGAGAAACCAATTATATATGCTGGCGCTTTCCTGCCAATGTCAGGACTATATACAAATTTGCTCTTTAAAAGTATAAAAGAACTAATAGACGAAAGAAAAATAAAACCTAACTTTAAACTTTATTTTATAGGAACAGGCAAATATCCTTATAAAAGCATAAGTGATTATGCCAAAGAAAATCAAATACAAAATTTAGTTAAAGAAATTCCTGAACGATACCCATATCTACACATACTAAACTTTTTGGCAAAAGCATACGGCATATTAGTAATCGGAACAACTGAAAAACATTACACAGCCTCTAAAATTTTTCAATCATTACTTAGCCAAAGACCAATATTCGCAATATTCCATCACCAAAGTACTACTGTAAATATACTTAAAAACGCTAATGCCGATATCTATACCGCTCTTTATACTGGAGAGAAAAATATCAGTACCTTAAAAAAACAAATAAAAGAAAAATTCTACGAATTTGTTAAAGGTGAAAAAAATTGGCAACCAAATTTGCATTCCTTAGAAAAATACTCCGCAAAAGAATCTACTAAAAAACTGGTAGAAACTATTAACAAAGCAATTAAAAATAAAGCTGGATAAAATAAATTATCATAAAAACAGAGCTGTCTAAAAATCAAGAATATTATATTTTTTTATAACATTTAAATAATTTTTGTATAAAAAAGGAGGCGCCTTTTTTAGACGCCCCCATAAACAATCCCAAAAGCAAATTTTACAAATTACTCTTTTATAACACGATAAGAATAAACCTTATTACCTATCAATCTTACAATATAAACTCCATTTGCATAATTAGACAAGTCAACTTGTGCTGTATTATCATTCATAACGAATTTATCAATAACTTGACCCCATAAATTCATTACTTCTACTGTATAACCTTTTTCTGCATTTATAACAATATAATTCTTAGTCGGATTAGGAGCGATTTTAATATTAGCAGGTGTTGTAAATACAGAACCCGGAGGTGTCAAAGTTATATTAAGATCAAGATCAGCACCTTGAACACTAAATGATATATCAGCAGTTTGATATCCATCTAAAGCAACTTGTCCCGTATATTCTCCACAGCAAAGATGCATTGTAGCAATACCTTGATCATCTGTTTCGGCAATACTATCACCAACTGTTATAATAGCACCTTGCAGAGGATTATTATCGGCATCTACTACATGGAAAGTAACTGCATATTTAATATTCTTCAGCAATGCACAAACTGGTATTTCTTTATAGACAATATAATTATTTGTAGGATTATCATTGTCACCACGAATATGTAAACCTGGTTCATCATCCCATTGTAGCCATAAATGCAGCTTACCATCAACCACTCTTCTTGCTAAATTAACAAATACATTTTCAGCGCTATTACCATCAACGGTTGAGATACAATAAGGCTGTGTCCAACCATTTTCATCTAATTGATCACTTATACCCGTGGTATCTGCTGGCTTAGCTATTATCCATGCATGACGGAATGATTCAGGATTTGGATTTGCATCTGTCTTCACAAAATCATCACCCTCCATTACAGTTGTGAAAGCAACATAAATATTGCCACTATCGTCAGTAGCCATAGAAGGCATTGATGTTAAAGAAGTATAATATTTTCCAAAGGGCAAGCCATTTTGACCTGCTTGAGCATACTCCCAAATAGTATCATTACCATTAAGATCAAAAGAATAAGCAATCAATTGTACACTATCTGGAACATTAAGACCAACATAATTAGCATGCTCTAACCCTGTATATTCACCTTGGCCCATATCTTCATTCCAGTATAGAATACCGTCTGTATATGGAAAATATGAGAATTGTCCTTGATTATCTATCTGTTCGTCAATATAACGCATAACACCAAAAGTAACGTTAACTTTGCCATCAGGAGTTATGATAATATCACCAGTATTATCAGTACTCATAACAGTATCAGCCTGATTATTATTATCCATATCTACAATATGACCTGAGAAGAAGTTATATTGATCTACTGGGAAATCATTAACTTTTAAAGTATCCCAAGTCTGTCCATAGTCAGTAGATTTCCATACCATTAAATCGCCATAATCAGCAAAATAAGCAATAGCAACAATACTATCTCTTGCGTCAATAGCATAAATATCACCATTACCATTGTGATAGTGCTGTGTAAATCCGGGCAATAAAGCAGCAGTCCAGGTTTGTCCACCATCATGAGATTGAGCTAAATAGAGACCTGTTATCTCTTCCGGAGAGTTATTAAAATCATCAACAGCAATTACATATAGGTGATCATTGCCATCACTACCATGTGTTGATACTGCACGAGGCCAAAGCATTGGTTCTGGGAA
>CAZWVR010000115.1:0-6170 GCA_964637235.1 uncultured Bacteroidales bacterium
TTCGGTAATCAGAAGTGTTTTCTTTTCTATTGCTATTCTTCCTATGAGTCCACTGCCAATAGGTATTTTTCTTTCCAGATGTCTTTCTTTGTTATATGCCAATGCACTTATTAGTTCTAAGTACTTTTTTTCTTTATCCATAAAGAAAATAGCTCCTTCTATTGCGTGCACTATTGAGGATAGTTTTACAAGAACTTTCAAAGCTATTTCTTCTATTTCAATATTTGGGGTGCTTATTATCTCGAAAATATCTTCAATAGCTTTGTTTCTCCAAGTGTGTATTTGTTCCTGTTTTATTCGTTCTTTTTCTTTTTGTTGTTGTTCTTTCAGTAAATTTTGCAGTTCTATAAGATTTTCTCTTAGTTTATCGTTGAGGCTTCGTAATTTTATTGGATAGTCGTAATTACCTTCTACCAATGAATTGCTTATTTCTACTAAATCTTTGTAGTTATCCACATATAGGTTTAATTTTTTGATGATTTTTCCCAATTCGTCATTATAGTATATTTCTTGTTTTTTAGGTATTTTGCCTTCTAATAAATCGTTTACTATATCTTCTATTTTTTTCATTCTTTGGGTAAGAGCATGGGCAATTAAGAAAAGTAATATAAAAATATACAATAAAGAAACACTGATAGCTATCAGTAAGATATAGCGTAGTTTTTTTAGGTGTTCTAATATATCATTTTCGTAGTATGTTACTCCTATAAAATATTTATCTTTTGGTAAATACTTTTCGATCATATACTTATATTCTCCGAAGCGAGTTTCAGGCCATTTATATTTAAATTTGTAAAATCCTTGATAATATTTAGCTTGATATATCAGAGTATAAACTTTTGTATTCCTTATGCTTTTATTTTCTAAATAGGGGTGAACAACTAATATTCCTTGTTCATCCATTATGAATGGATAGCCTTTTTTTAGGTATATTCGTGAGTAGAAAAATTGTTTTAGGTTATTTGAAAAAATATTTTTTTTAATATTTAAAATTCCACCGATTATTTTACCATTGTAATATAGTGGTTTGGCAGCAATTATAAAAAGTTGATCATTAAAGATAAGTTTATCTAAATAGGCTTCACCATCATTTAATGCTAATGAAAGAGGATGGTCGTTTGGAAATAGAATTTTATCGCCGTTGAAAAGTTTATTATTGGATATATTTATTAGGACAAAACCTTTTTTGGTTGCTTGTAATATTCCCATATCCATAGAAAATAAATAAGGATAAGTCCGGAGAAGTTTGTTTTGGTCAAGTACTGATACATTATCATATTTCCATTGGTTTATTTTTAAGTTTATATATTTTGAATTTTTTATGTCTAATACTTTAATTTGAATTTTCTGAACACTGTCTATTATAAGTTTAGAGATATTATTTTCTATCATCGTTGTTGCAATGTTATTCAGTTGTGCTATTTTATTTTTTTGTTCGTCCTGATCAAGTTTATATACTTTAAGCAGAGATACTAATTCCGTAGACATATTTTTTTCGATCATTGTATATAACTGATTTTTTTGTTTTAGATATATAGTATATGCGATAGATATAAAGAGAATAATACTTAAAGTCAAAAAGTAGAGGTTAAACCTAACATTTAAGGAATATTGCTTAAAGAGACGGAGTTTCATAGATTTATGTTTTTGTTTGATAGAAATTGTATTACAAATAAAAATAAAATTCAAATAAAGATAAAAAAAATTCGGAATAAAATGAAAAATTTTATCTTTGCAAAGAAAAAGAGAAAAATTTTTGTATGGGAAAGATTATAGCCATAGCAAATCAAAAAGGGGGAGTAGGGAAAACTACAACTGCTATAAATTTGGGAGCTAGTTTAGCAATTTTAGAGAAAAATGTATTGATAATTGATGCAGATCCGCAAGCAAATGCTACTTCTGGTTTAGGTTTTGATCCACAGAAAATTGACAATAGTATATATGAATGTATAATAGAGGATTTACCACCTCAGGAGGCGATATTGCATACAGAGATAAAAGGGTTAGATATTTTGCCTTCTCACATTGATCTTGTAGGAGCCGAAATAGAGATGCTAAATTTTGAGAATAGAGAGCTTGTTTTAAAAGGTGTTATAAGTAAGATACAGACTAATTACGATTATATTTTTATAGATTGTTCTCCCTCTTTGGGGTTATTGACTTTAAATGCCTTGACAGCTGCGGATTCTGTAATAATTCCGGTTCAATGTGAGTATTTTGCATTGGAAGGTTTAGGAAAATTACTTAATACAATTAGGATGGTTCAAAATAGCATAAATCCTAATTTACAGATAGAGGGCTTTTTACTTACTATGTATGATTCCAGATTGAAATTAGCGAATCAGGTGGTAGAGGATGTAAGGGAACATTTTGATTATCTTGTATTTGATACAATAATTCAGAGAAATATTCGTCTTACAGAGGCTCCGAGTTTTGGTAAGCCTGTGATATTATATGATGCACGTTCTAAGGGTGCTGCTAATTATTTAAATTTAGCGAAAGAACTTTTAGAAAGGCATAAAAAACAACAAGAACAATCACAACAAGCTCAGAATAACAAAAAATAATTTCAAATGGCTCAGAAAAAACGAGGTTTGGGTAAAGGGTTAGGTGCATTGATAGGTGAAAATGTTTATACTCCAAAGCCTGTTGAGGAAGTGGTTTCCACAGGTGCAGTTGCGGAAATTGATATTGATAAAATAAAGACAAATCCATATCAGCCCAGAAGTAATTTTGACGATAAATCTTTGGAGGAACTTGCAGCTTCTATAAAAGAACTCGGTATAATTCAGCCTATTACAGTTAAAAAAATTGGAATAGATAAATTTCAACTCATATCCGGTGAACGGCGTTTGCGTGCAGCAAAGAAGGCAGGTTTGACAAAAATACCTGCTTATGTTAGGGATATTAACGACGAGGAAGTTTTAGCTTTTGCATTAGTGGAAAATATACAGAGAGAGGATTTAAATCCTATTGAGATAGCCATATCTTTTCAACGTCTTATTGATGAGTGCAATTATACTCAGGAACAATTGAGTGAAAAGACTGGTAAAGCTCGTTCTACGATATCTAATTATTTAAGGCTCTTATCTTTACCCGCAGAGATACAGGCAGGTCTTAGGAATAGGAAAATATCTATGGGTCATGCCAAAGCTTTGATTACTATTGAGGATAAAAATACTCAGCTGAAACTTTTTTATAAAGTAATTACTAATAATTTATCTGTCCGTGAAACAGAGCAATTGGTTAAAAATGAGCTTAATCCTGAAAAAAAGCGTAAAGTAAAAAGAACTTTACCGGAATTTTATAAAAATGTAAAAGACGAGCTTAGTGAAAAATTAGAACGTAAGATAGATATTAAACTTGGGAATAAAGGTAGAGGTAAATTAATTATAAACTTCTCGTCGGAGGAAGATTTTCGTAAGCTTATTAATCAGTTAAAATCAGATGAATAAATATATTGTTATTTTTTTGTTTATCAGTACGAGTTTATTTTCGCAGGAAACAATTGATACTACTAAGTTTTTAAAGCCTCCTAAAAATCCTACGATAGCAGCATTTGCTTCGGCAATTTTTCCAGGAGCAGGGCAAATATATAATGGTAAATATTGGAAAGTGCCTATTATTTATGCTGCAATAGGAGCCTCTGGATATTATACTTATACCGCTAATTATTATTATAAGTTGTATTTACACGATTTATGGCTACTTGAAAAAATGAATGACGGAGATACTGCTTGGAATCAAGCACTTTTAGTAATGGGTATTTATGATGAAGATCAACTTAGAGAGAAAAAAAATAGTTTGAGGCGGGATAGAGATTTAGGGTTATTTATTACAATAGGATTATGGGGATTGAATATTTTAGATGCATACGTCGATGCTCAGCTTTCTAATTTTGATGTTAGTGATGATTTATCTATGTCTGTTAAGCCTTTTTTAAAAGGTTATCCTTTTGTTATGGGGATAACTTTTAGATTTACACCAAATATCACAAAGAAAAAAATATTACGATTATGAAAAAGTGTTTTTTAGTGGTTATATTATTATTTCCATTGTATGTTTTTTCTCAGCAGTCTGATTATCTGGACACATCAAATATAGATACAGTATTGCAGCAGGAGATGAAAGCAAATATTGATAGTTTATTGCAAACTTGGTATGTTAAAAATTCTGTTAAATATTATAATGCAGATTCTATCGAAAAGTTAAATCATTATACTGATATTGCTGATACAATTATTATAGATAGGTTAAAAAAAATTCCCACTCCTATACATTTAACTTATAATCAATATGTTAGGAATTGGATAAATTTATATTTAAAAAGACAAAAGAAATTGATACCTCTTTATTTAGGTTTAGGACAATATTACTTTCCGATTTTTGAGCAGATTTTAGATAAATATAAGATACCTTTGGAAATAAAATATTTACCTATTGTGGAGTCTGCTATGGACCCATTTGCTGTTTCTCGGAGTGGAGCTACGGGATTGTGGCAATTTATGCTTGGTACTGGTTTACGTTATGATTTAGAGATAAATAGCCTTGTTGATGAGAGGCTTGATCCTGTTAAAGAAACAGAAGCTGCTGCTAAGTATTTGAAAGATATGTATGACATATATGGAGATTGGTTATTAGTATTAGCTGCTTATAATAGTGGTCCTGCAAATGTTAATAAAGCAATAAGACGTTCCGGTGGCAAAACCAGTTTTTGGGAAATATATCCTTATTTACCCCGCGAAACGCGTGGGTATGTCCCAGCTTTTATTGCTATTACTTATGTTATGACTTATGCAAAAGAGCATAATTTTTTTCCAGTACAGATAAATTTACCTTTGAATGTTGATACTATCACAATTACAGATACTTTACATCTCAAACAAGTTTCGGAAGTCCTCAAAATTCCTTATGAGCAATTAAAAGAGATGAATCCTCAGTATAGATGGGATATAATTCCTGGTTATTTAAAACCTTATCCTTTACGTTTACCTTCGGACAAGGCATTAGAATTTATTGCTTTAAGCGATTCTATTTATCATTATAAGGATACTATCTTTTTCCCAAAAAATTTTGTTATAAAACCTAAAAGAATATCTCGTTATGGTCGATATGTTTCTCGTCCTTGTCCAAAGCTTAATACAAAAGGTAAAATAAAATTGATACATACAGTAGGACAAGGAGAGGTACTTTCTATTATTGCTGATTATTATAATGTTACAGTCAGACAAATTAAATGTTGGAATAATAAGTATTCTTCCAGATTAAGATTAGGTGAAAAATTGACAATTTATGTACCAACATCAAAGATTGCATATTATAAGAGAATTGCTAATATGCCTGTTTCTAAGAGGCTTGCAATGATTAACAAAACTTCTAATAAGGGAGCAGTAAACTTAGATCCTCATTTTGTATATCATAGAGTTAGAAAAGGTGAGAGTATTTATATCATTGCTAAACAATATCCGGGTATTACTTATCAAGATATTATGAAAATCAATGGTTTTACAGAAGCTGATGCCAGGCGTTTGCACGAAGGGCAGTATATAAAGATAAAGCGAAAATAATTTTGTCTGATATTTATAACATCCCGTTATTGCAAAGATTTTTGGAATAGTAATATTTTCTTTTCTATAAAAGAAAATGCAACCTTCCGAGAATTTTTTCTCTCTAATATGACAGATAATATAAAACCAAATTATTATGAAAAGGTTATCTATTTTTACCTTGTTGCTTTTTGCAGTCAGTTTTGTTTTTGGACAAAATTTTAAAGTCTCCTTAAATGGAGGACTTCAAGGATTTAAACTTTTAAAAAACGACAGAGAAGGTTTTAATCTTCAAGTTGGGGTTAAGACACTTAAATTCAATCAACTACAGACTAAGGGTGGTGATTTTATTATGCTAAGTGTTCCCGGTTTATATAAGTCTTACGACGCTGGTAATCCTGACTTACCTGTTTTTTCAAAACTTTTTGAAATTCCGCAGGGTGCTGAGGTAGAGGTTAATGTAGTTAGTTATGACGAACAAATTGTGGATCTGAACAAGCAAGGGGCAAAAAGCAAAATTATGCCTGCACAGCCTTCGTTAAGTAAGTCTATTGATCCAGAAGATGCTCCTTTTTACTACAATGCTGATGTTTACAACAAAGACGAGTTTTATCTCAAAGACGG
>CAZWVR010000116.1:0-6150 GCA_964637235.1 uncultured Bacteroidales bacterium
CTCGGCTCGGTAAGGCAGGCGGCAGCAGGCTGACGCCTGTCAGCACGCCTGCCTATGCCCCACATTCTCACATTCCCGCAACTCCTTTCAGTTGTGGGGCACAAACCCACCTTCCCGCAAGTCTTTCGACTTGTAGGAGATAAACTTGCAAGTCTTTTGACTTGTTATCCCTAAATCCCCGCAAGTCTTTTCAACTATGGTAATATCCTGTAAATCAATGCTTTGAGTAAAAATCACAATTACCTCGCCTCGCTTGGCAGTGCGTGGGGCTTCGCTGACGCTCAGCCTCCGCCCGCCAAGTGCCACAGACTGCTCGCCAGCGCCTCATACCGCTACGCCCCCTAACGCAGCATCATACACCTTTAAGCTTAATCCGCATAAATACCGGCTGATGATCTGAATACTCAAAATTCAAATCCTCAGTTTTTATGTATTCAAGTTCTATATTCGGCGAAAGCAAATAAAAATCTATAATTTTAGTAGGAGTTTTGCTCTTATCATATTTCTGATCAGCGTTACGATTTGTTGGCATACTTGGATCATATACCCACTGCCACTGTGGCAAAAGAGTATCTGGCACACCTAAATAAACTGAATCTTTCACAAAATCAGTATATTTCGGATTATAATGTGGAGGAACCTGATTCCAATCGCCTCCCACCAAAATATAATTTCCCTTGTTGTATTCAGAAGTTATAAAATCTTTAAGAAATGCCATTTGTTTTCGACGCAAAGAGCCATCATCAAATGCTGAATTATGCGTGTTTATTACAAGAAAATCCTTACCATCTTTCAGGTGAAAACGCATAACAGAAAAACACCTATCAAGCATAAACAAACCCTTAGGCCAAGCAAAATTTCCCGGAAAAGAGTACCGTACAACTTCATAAGGCTCATAGCGAGAGCAACTTACCAATCCAGCAATAACTTTACCATAAGGAGATTTTAGGGGTACAGGTATAAATTTAACATTATAATTTGTCGCAAAAAAACATCTAAAAGCTCCAATACTTTGTTTTAATATCTTAAATTCATTGATATGATACGTCCGCTTTGCATTTGTGTCCACTTCTTGAAGTAAAATAAAATCAAGAGAATCTGAATGTGAACTAATAAACTGTTTAATTCCGTCAACATTTTGCAAAGTAATATCCTTAGAAAGGCGCGTTTGAGTTCCACCATCATAGAAAAAATCCATTTGTTTGCTCATTCCACAATAACCTATATTCCAAGTCATTAAAGTAAAAACAGAATCTGTTAAATAAGGCGCTTTCGGATTGGAATAGAGAATTATCCGCTCTTTGGGTTTATAATCGGTTATAGTCGCATAAATAAGAAAAACAAGAACTATGGAAAATAGAATTAAAAAAATAATCCAAAAAATTTTTACAGCTTTACTCATCTATGAATAATTTTTAGCAATTAACTTATTAGGTATTACAAAGAAAAAAATTTTTTTTAACATTGAAAAAATTTAAATTTGAAATCAGATAAAATTTTTAGCAATAATTCACAATAGCCGAGAAGGAGAAATAGAGAAAATTTTTAGCATAATATACAAGTACATTATTTGAGGTTGTTATGAATAATGAGGAAAATTTTTAGCATAATTTATAAGCTAACAGAAATATTCAACAAGATATAAAGTTTAGCATTCAAGGAGTAGTTAAACAAATGAGCGTGAGGGCGAAGGCGGGATAGACGGCGAAGGCGAGGGATTAGGTGCGCTTGCGGGCGGAGGCTGAGCGTCAGCGAAGCCCCACGCACCGCAAAGCGAGGTGAGGTTTAGGCTGGTGTGCTGACAGCCTAAGGCTGCTGCCACCAGCCTTGCCGAACCGAGCGAATGCGCACCTATGCCGAGCCACAGCCGGATACAAGCCGTAGCCCGACCCGAACGCAGTGAGGGACACGCCCTAAAATAAACCTAAAAAATTAAATTATGAAACCAATAAGTCTTATTGCTGATAGCGGTATACAATTTTACTCATACAAAATAAACCTCGCTCCCGGTAGTGAAGCCCTAAAACTCAGTGCCGACTTCTACGAAAAAGAAGAAATAGATCAAGACGGTAATAAAGAATACACATTTGTGTTGCCATATTTCTACGAAAAAAAACAATATTACATAGAGCTTACAGACGAAATTCAAAACATCGCTATGGACCCAGAAACAGGAGAAATTGACGAAAATAAAATACCACAAGACCTAATTATAAAAATACCGGAACACAAAATCATAACAGTAAGAGCTACGGAAGCACTTCAAGTATATGAAAATATGTGGCTACCACTACCCTACCTCCGTAAAAGTTATGACGGCAAAAGTTTCCAACAAGGTCCTGAAACTTGGGCAATGCTTTGGTTCTCTAAAATACCAGCTACTGAACAAGCAGGAAATTATACACATAACATTGTATTAGCTTTTGACACCCGCACAGACGAAAATACCGATACATATCTAACCCCTACACCCATAGATGCCAAAAACTCAATATTTGAATGTGCCACACATTGGAAAGACAATTTCTTTTTTATAGCAAAACAATGGGTGCAAGAATGGCTAAAAAACTATTTTACAAAAAAATTCAAACAATTAGGTCGCAATTCTGACGATTACTTCTTTTTGCATACTGCCTATTATATGACCTTATTAAAAGTGTTTGAAAAAGCAGAAGCATTTCCTCCTGTCTCACTCCATACAAACGAAATATCTGTTGATGTAGATTTAATACTTGACATAGGAAACTCACGAACTACTGGCATTCTGGTAGAAACTCTACGCCAAGGAGAACCATTTCATTTTACAGATGCTACACCATTGATACTCAGAGACATAACATATCCCAACCGTACTTATTCTAAACCTTTTGAAATGCGGTTGGCTTTTGTAAAATCTGAATTAGGCTACGAAGCAGCTTTTGCATTAAGCGGAAATCCCAAAGCCTTCAAATGGCCAAGCTTAGTAAGAATAGGTCCAGAAGCACAAAGACTCGCAGTAATAAATACAGCAGAAAACAATAACTCTATAATGTCCAGCCCAAAAAGATATCTTTGGGACGATGAAAAACGAATTTTCCCTTGGACATATCTAAGCTCAACCGAAGAACACTTCGCTAAACCTGCTTTATATGGATTAGCAGAACTATTTACAGAGGATGGTAAACTGGTAGAAAAAGAACTAAAAAAACATCAAGAAGATCCGGAAGAATATCCACGTCCTATACCAGCTATAAATCCATACTTTTCTCGCAGTTCTCTGATGACATTTGCAATGGCAGAAATATTCCTCCAAGCCATTACCTATGTTAATAGCTACGAATTTAGAAAACGGCAAGGGCAAGAATATTTACCAAGACGACTAAAAAGAATTGTAATAACCGCGCCAACTGCAATGCTACAAACAGAGCAAATTACCCTAAGAGAACATGCAAAAGACGCCGTAGAAGCACTTAAACTATACTTTGGTAATTCATTCATAGACAGCAATTTAAGTATAATACCCGACCCAGAAGACCTAAAAAGAACACCAGAGAAACGCCACGAATGGAACTATGACGAAGCTACTTGCAACCAACTTTCGTTCCTCTATGGCGAAATTAAAGACAAATTCTTAAACAATGCTAAACTCTACATTGAAACTATGGGCAAAAAGCGAGAAGGCTCCATCTTTCCAGACGAACCCTCGCTTACAATAGCAACAGTAGATATAGGCGGCGGCACTACCGATCTTATGATAGCTTCTTACCAAGCTAACCCACAAGCAAATATCTCTGTTATCACCCCTAATCCACTATTCTGGGAAGGCTTTAACCTCGCAGGCGATGATATCGTAAAAAGAATTATTGAAAGAATCCTACTTCCAGCAATCCGTCAATATGCTCAGAATGAAGGCGCCCAAAATGTTATTAACGTAATGAACTTCCTATTCGGTCCTTATCTGGGCAAAACTACTGCTTTTGATAAACTAATGAAAAAACAATTTGCTAATCAAATAGCTATTCCAATAGCATTTGAAATATTACAACATAGCGCAGAAGAAAGACCCCCAGAACCCAGAAAATTCGACACTTTCTTTGTAAATTATCCATATCCTAATAAACGCCTCATTGAATACATAAATAAACACTTCCGAGAAGCTGGTGCCTCAAATTTTGATTTAGAAAAATTAATTCTTGAAATTGACGCCGAAAATACAAATAAAGTCGTCAAAGACATAGTAGAAAAAATGATAGGCGATCTATGCGGCATAATTGCTCAATATTCTTGCGACTACGTACTCCTTTCCGGTCGTCCAAGTACTCTCCCTGTAATTAAAAAACTTTTCTTAAAATACCTTCCTGTACCACCAGACAGGATAATTCAATTAGGACATTACAGAATAGGTACTTGGTATCCATTCGCAACAGAAACCGGAGTAATTACAGACCCCAAAACCTCCGTAGCAGTAGGTGCAACTATAGCTCTAATGGCTGGAACCCTCAGACGCCTGGAAGATTTTACCTTAGATATTACATACCTCAAACAAAAATATCAATCAACCGCCGACTATATCGGCGAATACGATACTACAAAAAGCACTCTTAAAAATATCATCCTAGATCCGGAAAATTATCACAAAAAAATAGAATTTTTCGGACATATGATTTTAGGATATAGACAAATGCCTTCTGACGACTGGATAGCTTCTCCTATGTACAAAATTAGTTATGCTAATAATAACATCGCAAAACAACTGCAAGAAAGAGAACCCCTAAGTTTTGAAATAGAAAGAGACACCACAAATAAAGAAAAATTAAAACCACTAAGAAATATCATTGATAAAGAAGGCAAAAAAATACCAGCAGAACATATTAAAGTTAAAATGCAAACTCTCGCTGATGAATTCGGATACTGGATGGACACCGGTATCTTTTTAGTACAACTTTTTGAATAATAGACTATGAAAAAATATCTAACTTTCATAGCAATCTGTATTCTTAGCTTATTTAGCTTATCTGCCCAAGATACACTAAAAAATTTCTATTTTAAAGATGAATGGTCAATAGGAATATATGCGTATAATAATGGCTGGGGCTTTGACTATCGTAGCGGAAAATTTCTTAACCCAAAATCCAAAAAAATTTGGGAAATAGGATACAAAAATATCAAACACCCCAAAGAATATAGACAAGAATCATTATGGCTAAATGGGAAATACTACGTATATGGCAAATTAAATAAATGCTATACATTCTATTTCGGTATAGGTAAACAACATACATTGATACCCAAAAACGGTGATAAAACAGTAGAAATAAAATTATTAGGAATTATCGGCACAAATCTGGCACTTCTAAAACCCATATACTACGAAGTATATAACCCAAAAGATAGCTCCTATATCTATTCAAAATTTGACATATCACAACAACCCGGAACAATACTTGCAGAAGCTCCTTTTTCAATGGGTCTGGAAGAAACTAAATTTATACCCGGAATATATAGCAAACTCGCTCTAAATGTGGACTTTTCAAAAAAATTTACATCTATAAACGCAGTGGAAATAGGCATCAGAGGGGCACTTTTTCTAAAAAAACTAAACATTATGTCTCAGGTGGAAAATTATAATTTTTTTATGGCACTGTTTTTGTCCTATCGTTTAGGAAAAATTTATCAAGGAAACAGAAGACAAGTCATTTTTGATTAAAAAAAGAAACACTATGTTAATTGTAATTTCCTCTGCAAAAAAACTTGATTATAAAACACCGGTACCAATTGAAAAATATACAATACCGGAGTTTCTAAACCACTCAAAAATATTAGTGGATATACTAAAAAATTCCTCTATTGAAATTCTAACAAAACTAATGAATATTAGCTACGGACTGGCAGAATTGAACTTAGAACGATATAAAAAATGGTCTTTACCATTCACCCCCGAAAATGCACGTCAAGCAATCTTTGCATTCAAAGGGGACGTCTATGAAGCAATGCAGGCATATAATCTTTCCGAAGATGAACTCTCTTTTGCCCAAGAACACCTTAGAATTATATCCGGTCTATATGGCTTATTAAGACCATTAGACCTCATACAACCATACAGATTACCTATGGGCACTAAACTGAAAAACCCATTCGGAAAAGATTTATATGCATTCTGGTCAGAACTGA
>CAZWVR010000117.1:0-6141 GCA_964637235.1 uncultured Bacteroidales bacterium
AATAGAGACTGTTTTTCAATCTATTAATATACTTATTAATTCAGGATTTAAAAATTTTGAATGGAGAATAGCAGGCATATCGGAAAATGACTTAATAATGAAAGTTGTTAAGAAATATTTAAAATCACAATTTCCATTATCAAACTATAAATTACTTGGTAATCTAAACGAAAGAGAACTAGCAGATAACTTATTAGCATCAGATTTATATGTAATGCCATCTCATATAGAAAACAGTCCGAATAATTTATGTGAAGCTATGATACTTGGATTACCATGCATTGCTACATTTGCAGGAGGTACAGCATCTTTATTAACAGATAAACAAGATGGAATTCTTATACAAGATGGTGATCCTTGGGCCATGGCAGGGGCAATAAAAGAATTATATAAAAACAAAAATTTAGCTAGAATGTATTCTGAAAATGCCTGGACAAAAGCTCATAAAAGACATAATAAAGAAAAAGTCGTGAGAGAATTAATAAATATTTATAGGTATATTATTGAAGAAAATAGATAGCCAATGAGATTTATATTAAAACTAATAAGATATATTATAAATAGAATAAAAACTATTTATAACAAAATACATAATAATATTGTATTTTATCGCGAGAATGTAAAAATTAATAATTACCATATAAATGGTAAAATATTTATCAATAATAAAGGTAGTATAAAAATAGGCAATAATTTTAAAGCCAATTCTGGAAAAAATTACAATCCAATAGGTGGCGATACAATTTTACGACTTATTTGCTATAAAAATGCTAAAATAATAATTGGCGATAATGTGGGAATCTCTAATTCTACTATTTTAAGTAAAGACTCTATTATTATTGGAAATAATGTGCTTATTGGAGGTGGGTGTAAAATATGGGATACGGATTTTCACAGCTTGGATTATACAATAAGGGGGACCAAAGCAGATGGAGTAAAAGCAAAGCATAAACCCATAATTATAAAAGATAATGCATTTGTAGGAGGAGGAACTCTTATTCTGAAAGGAGTAATTATTGGTAAAAAATCTATCATTGCGGCAGGTAGTGTTGTTACTAAATCAGTACCCGATGGTGAGGTTTGGGGTGGTAATCCTGCACGATTTATTAGAAAAATTTAGATATGAAAAAAATGGCATTTTTTAAAAACTAAAACATCATATTAATTTAATAGATAATCCTAAAAATAGTTTCTGGTAATTTAAAGATATTATCAGTATTAACTTACAATAATTGAAATTATGAAATCAATTTTTGACATTAAAATAGCAATCTCTCTAATTATATTTACTATTATTATTTTTGGTATTGGATACATTTTGTTTGGAGTATATACAATAAATTTCTCATGGTTCTTTTCCCAGTTATTGGTAATTGTTTTTTTTGCCGTTGGCAGCTATGTATTTATCAGTAATACAAAAAATCTTTCAGAAAAAAAATTTATAAGACGAATATTCTTTTGGATTCTATTTTTTAATATTATTATTGTTTTTTTCAATTACTATATTTTTATTAAAATTAATGGAATCCCATTTTTTGCAACTAATGACCCTTATGCATATTATACATGGGGAGAGCTTGTTGAAACTAATTTCAAACAAGGGAATTTTAATGTTTTGAATTTTTTCCCAAATGCTCCTATTTCTGATTTAGGGGGTAAAGTATATTATGGTGTTATTTATTATTTATTTGGCTGGACTGGAATAAAAATTATTATTGCAAGGCTTTTTAATGCATTATTTACTTCTTTGACTATAGTATATTTTTATAAAATAATTCGCTTTTTTAATGATGTTGAAGTTGCAAGGAGGGCGGCCATATTTTATATGTTTTTTCCTCTTTTTATATTACACGCAGGTATGAACTTTAAAGAGCCCTTTTTTATGTTTTTAATTATGCAATCTATTTATCAATCACATAAGATATTCCTTGTTAAAAATTACTCAATGATTAATGTGTTTTTGTTAATAATTTTTATTTTATCAACGTTTTTCTTCCGATCAGTAATAGGCCCTGTTTTAATATTTTCATTAAGTGGCTTAATTCTTTTTAATTTAAAAAATAAATTAAATATTATATCTGCTTCTATTATTGTAATTATATTTTTGACAACATTAGCTGCTTACCAAACTCTATTTAAATCAGATATTGAGTCTGCAACCAATATTTCTACTGAAAAATCTGTCAAATCTTTAGTTTATCAGGCAAAGGGTTCAGGAACAGGAAAGTTGGTTGCTAATAATCTGATGAGTACTCCTGTAATGGCTGTTATAACTTTTATATCACCATTCCCAACAATTATCCAAAAAAAATCACAAATGTATTCAGAACACCTGGGTGTAAATATTTACATTTCTCCAGCTATAATTAAAATATTTTTTGGTTTTTGGATGGCAATGGGTATTTATATTGTATTCAAGGAAACAATAAAACAGAACATTTTTATATTATTATTCTTTTTTAGTTATCTTGCTGTTATTGTTATTTCTTTAACTAGTTTTAAAATAAGGTATCAAATGCCTATTTTACCTTTTTTCTTATATTTTGCAACTATTGGTATGAAAAGTTATAAAAAATACTTCACAATGTTTTTATTATTTTTGCTAATAATGACTATTATAATTTTATATTATAATTATAAAAAAATTAGCAGTTTCGGTATTTTTATACCTTTATAAATACAAAAATTTATTTTAAGCAAAAATTTATGAAACCTAACATAGCAATATTAATCACATCGCATAACAGGAAAAAAAAGACATTGGGATGTTTGGATGCTTTGTACAAACAAAGTCTGCCTTTTGATGTCTTTTTTGTAGATGACGGCTCTACAGACGGTACAAGAGAAGCTATTAGAAAACAATATCCACAAATAAATCTCATCCAAGGAACCGGAGAATTATATTGGAATCAGGGGATGCGGTTGGCATGGGAAACAGCTATTAACAGAGGCGGATATGATTTTTATGTTTGGTTAAATGACGATACAATATTGAAAGAAAATGCGCTCCGGATTCTTTTAGATAGTTTCAAGGTTGCCCAAAAACGCACCAAACAAGATGCTATTATTGTCGGTTCTACACAAGACATACTAACAGGAAAGTTAACTTATGGTGGGAGAGTGATATATAATAAAATAAATTTCTTAGCAAGTAAACTTGTTTTACCGGGTAATGAAATAAAACCTATAAATACTTTTAATGGAAATATTGTTTTGGTACCTCAATCAGTTGTTTCCGAAATTGGAATACTGGACAAATCTTTTCAACACGGATTTGGCGATATGGATTACGGGTTAAGAGCAAATAAAAAAAATATCCCCATATTTATTGCACCCGGTTTTTTGGGATACTGTTCCAGCAATACAATTGTAAGAGATTGGACAAATCCTAAAGTACCTTTCAAACAGAGATACAAAAGCTTAAATTCTCCTTTGGGATTACCATTGAAGCAATGGAAGATATATGTAAAACGGCATGCTGGCATATATTGGCCTATTATGTATTTAAAACTAGTTTTCAGAGTTTGTTGTCCTGCTTTGTGGACACTAAAAAACAGGAAATAATCATGTACCACAATAAAGGACATAAGATAAGATAAAATAAAATAAAATAAGATAAAATAAAATAAATATTTTGTAAAATGGAACAAAAAAGAATAGTAATAATTCAACGATTTTTTCCGAACTTTAGAGAAGGATTTTTCGATAATCTTTTTTTAAGAGGAGATATAAAGTTAATAACTTATCCGAAATCTATCGGTAAAATTAAGGTTCCTTTAAATGTACAAGCAAAGAAATATTTATATGTTCCTCTAAGTGTTGTGATAAATAAAAGTTATGTTCTTTTTATTTTTTTATTTTTTAGTTTAATTAGAAACAAACCATATTTTATAGTTACAGAAGGGGGATCCAATACTATTAATAATTTTTTTGTTTTGATTTATTGTAAACTATTTAAGTGTAAATATGCTGTATGGGATTTAGGAAAGTCATATAAAAACTTTGGTGAATCTATCTTCAGAAGATTATACAATAAATTATACAAAATTATTATTAAGTACTCAGATTTTATTTTTACCTATAATTCTACTTCTGAAAAATATTTCAGGGAGAGATATTCGGATAAAAGAATTTGTGTGTTGAATAATACTGTCGACACCAACAAAATAAGAAAAATAAAACAAGATATAGATTTTTTGAGGATAAAGGCAATGGAAAAGAGGTTCGAAGGATATAAATATCTGTATATGTATGTGGGAGCAATAAATAAAAATAAAAATCTTGAGAATTTGTTTAAAATTCATTCTAAATTATCGGGTGATTATGCCTTAATCGTTGTTGGCGCGGGTGATGAAAAGTATATTGAAAAATTGCTTGACATTTATGATAAGAATATTTATTTTGAAGGGTATAAAAATCTCGAAGAGTTAGCTTATTATTATAAGATTATTGATTTTGTAATACTACCTGGTTTGGGAGGCTTAACAATCCCTCAGTCAATGGCTTTTTCAAAGCCTGTCGTTTGTTCTGGTGCAGACGGTACGGAAATAGATATGGTAAGGAATAAAATAACCGGCTATATCTATAATAATATAGAAGATGCTGTAAACTTTATAACAACACAAACAAAGGAAAATTGGGAGAGAATGGGAAATACGGCAGAAACTTTAATTTATTCAAACTTTTCAATAGATAATATGGTGGATAATTTTTTCAGTTGTATCAAATAATTAACTTTGTGTAAAGTAATCTAAAAACGAACACATGGTAGCAAACTTTGTAAATGCGATTAGGAGTCTATGAAAAAGAAAAAAATTTTGATGATAGTATCTCTGCCTCCTCCTGTACATGGCTCCAATGTAGTTAATAATTATATAATCAATAATAAAGTAATTAATCGACGATATGAAATAGATGTTATCAATTATTCTTTTGTAAATCGGGTTGAAGAAATAGGTGGAATTGGTTTAAGGAAATTATTATTAATGTTTTATTACATCTTGCTGATTATAAAAAAAATACTATTTCACAGGCCAGACCTTGTTTATTTCCCTATTGTTCCTTACGGAGTTTCTTTTTTAAGAGATGCTTTGGTAGTTTTTGTAGTGAAATTATTCAGAATCCGATTAGTCTATCATTTGCACGGAAAGGGAGCAGTATTGTATTATAAAAAACTAAAATGGATTTATAATCATGTTTATAAAAATGTTTCAGTTATTTGTTTAGCAGAAAAATTGACAAGCGATATCCCTTTTTACAAGGGAACCCCCTTTATTTTAAACAATGGGATTGAAAATCTAAACATTCCGAAAAAAATAAACCATCATGATATTCCGAATATTTTATATTTATCAAATTTTATAGAGAGTAAAGGTATCTTGGTTTTGTTAGAGGCTCTTGCCATTGTTGCTAAAGATTTGCCAAACAGTTTTACCGTTACATTGATAGGTGCTTATAGCAAACAAATTACTAAAACATTTTTGGAAAATAATATAAAAGAAAAAAAGCTAAATAAATATGTCAACTTATTGGGACCTAAATATAGAGAAGACAAGATTTCATATTTCCAAAATGCGGATATCTTTGTTTTTCCAACTTATAATGATTGCTTCCCCTTGGTGTTATTGGAAGCTAGCCAATTTTCATTACCTTTGGTTTCTACTTATGAAGGAGGTATCCCTTCAATTATTCGAGACGGAGTAACCGGCTTTTTGACAAAACAAAAAGATGCAAGAGATTTGGCGGATAAATTAAAACTCTTAATTAGGGATAAAGAGTTAAGAATTAAAATGGGAGCAGCCGCAAAAAAAAGATTTGAAGAAAGATATACCTTAGAAAAATTTGAAGATAGTTTTTGTAACATTATAGACCAAATAATATATAAATAATGTAATTTTATGTGTGGAATAGCAGGTTTTATTGGATTTGAGAATAAGAGGGAATTGGCGGAGTTGGCAAACGAGCTGCAAAAGCATAGAGGACCGGATAATCAATCGGTTTGGGCGGATGATTTTATAGCGTTGTCTCATCAACGATTGTCCATTATAGACTTGAGCGAAAGGTCTGACCAACCTTTCAGGAAGGGTGATTTGATTATTGTTTTTAACGGAGAAATATACAATTTCAGAGAACTTAAACAAG
>CAZWVR010000118.1:0-6048 GCA_964637235.1 uncultured Bacteroidales bacterium
TCATTTTCAATAGCAATATAAAAGGCTGACAAATAGAATTCTATGATTTTTATCAGGTAAAAAAGATTGTTAAACTTATGTTATCCGGGTTTAATAAGAATATTAAAATAAATTTTAAAAAACCTAACTTTACTTAATCAGAAATTTTTTGAACGATTTTTGCGGATTTCTAATTAGAATTACAATTTTTTTAATTCAAAATACGTTAATAACGATTTTTTTAGAAAAAAATTTGCATAGTGATTTTTTTTCTCATATTTTTGTAATATAAAACTAAAAAACGAATGCCTATGAAATGATTGTTACCCTCCAAACAAAAAACTTTTATACTTATGCAAAAAAAACAAATTTCTGACCGTCAACTGGTCAATGCTTATATGGAGGGTGACCTTCAAAGTATGGAGTTCCTCATTAGGAAGTATAAAGATAGAGTTTACACGTACATATTAACTATTGTTAAAAATACAACACTGGCTGAGGACATCTTCCAAGAAACCTTTATTAAGGTTATAAATTCTTTAAATAGTAAAAAATACGAAGAAAGAGGCAGTTTTTTATCATGGGTATTACGTATTGCCCATAACTTGATAATTGACTATTTCAGAAAAAATAAGACTTATCCTACTATCTCAAATGACGATTCAGAATTGGATATATTCAATAATCCTAAATTTTCTGAGAGAACAATAGAAGAGGATATTATTAAAGAGCAAATAAAACAAGATGTGAAAAAAATTTTATTACTACTTCCAGTTGAACAGAGAAATGTTGTAATGTTGCGCCATTATTGGGGGCTAAGCTTTAAAGAGATAGCAGAGATAACAGGTGTAAGTATCAACACAGCACTTGGCCGAATGCGCTATGCTTTAATAAATCTCCGTAAAATAATCCAAAAAAACAATATCAAATTAAAGATGTGATAAGAAAAGAAAAGCCTTTTGGGCTTTTTCTTTTCTATTGCTTTTTATTTATTCAGCCATCAATTTTTGACGATTTAATATTGATTTTCTTATTGAGCCAAATCCATGACTTGCTGCCTTACCTAAGCTTATATATTCCGGCAAAAATACATTTGTTATAAAATCTACATCAAAAGATGTTAATAAGGCATCCCGATATTTTACTACCTTTTGTTTATTTACAGATTTTATTTTGACATCTATTTTTTTATCTTTTGGAATGCTCCAATTGATACCTTTGGCAAAAGATAAAACATTTGCTGTTAAAATTTTTTCTAATAATCTAATTTTTTCAACTGCACTTTCAAGTTCCATATAACGCTTGTAATTAGTTGTATTTAGCGCTAACCAATTAAATATCTTATAATTAAAATGCTTATCCCAAATGTTCATTGTATATTTGTTAACTTCTAATTTCAGTATTTTAAGTTCTTTTTGTTCTTCTCCTATGTTTATCTTCAAATCAGAATTGTTAAAAAGCCGATATATTTCATCAACTCCCTCCTCTATGCATACTATTGCAGCATGTTTACGTATTCTTTTATATTGTATTAGCGGATAACGATAATTATAAACTTTATCATTTTTATGATTATGAAACAAAATACAATCCTTTCCAACTTTATTTATTATTGCGCCTCTAAATAGCTGTATTTCATTGCCTTTTATCTCAGGCTCAAATATAATAGTTAAAACCCTTATCTGTTTCACTGTGATATTTTTTAGCAAAGTTAACTATTTTTCTTTTTTATCAAAATTCTTTGCTGTATTGAGAACTACAAAATTTGTATAGTTTTTGCTTTTTATATAAAAAAAAATAAAATGGTATTAGTTATAAATTCACTCGGAGCTGCTTTATTACGTAAAGATAACACATTAGTTCTTAAAAAAGAAGGTAAAAATTTTCCAATTCACCCATCAAAAATTGATAGTATTGTTATATACAAAGGGGTCATAATTAGCTCAGATGCAATAGCTCTTGCTGTTGAAAATTCAATTGATCTTGTAATTATGGATAAGATAGGAAAAGTAAAAGCCAGAATGTGGAGCCCCAAAATTTCATCAATAGCTACCATCAGGCGTAAACAATTACAATTTACATTTTCCGAACAAGCTGTAAAATGGATAAAAGAAATTTTACAGGAAAAAATTAAAAATCAAACTGCTTTACTTATGGCATTTTATCCGGAAGAAATACAATTGGCAAGGCGATTCGATATAGTAATAAATAAACTGACTGATTATAAACAAAAAATAGCTTCTGCAAAAGGCGATTTAATACCGGAAGTTGCTCACTCACTCAGAGGGTGGGAAGGGGCTGCTAATAGACAATATTTCTATGCTATAAACCTTATTTTGCCAGAGAAATACCACTTTGAAAGCCGCTCTCAGCATCCTGCAAAAGATGTTTTTAATGCTATGCTCAACTATGCATACGGTATTCTTTATAATAAAATTGAGGCTGCTCTTATTCGCGCTGGTATTGATCCATATATCGGTGTCCTTCATAGAGAGGAGTACAATAGACCTGTTCTCACATTTGATATTATTGAAAAATACAGGGTTTGGGCTGAATTTGTTGTGATTCACATCTTACAACAGGAAGTAATAGATGAAGATTGCTATTCTACATCGGACAACGGTGCTGTATGGCTCGAAGATATGGGACGCAGAATTGTTATACAAGCTATGTATGACTATTTATCCGATACTGTGCCTTATAAAAATAAAAATATCAAACGCGAGGAAATCATATCTAAATATGCCTTTGATATGGCTAAAACATTTTTAACATTTAAACCTAAAAATTTATAGCTATGATTATGCTTGGAAACAAAATCACCCAGCCAGAAGATAAATTAAACAAAATACAAATCGACCAGCTGGTAGCAAAAATAAAAAGACCCGATAATAAAATGCTCTTTCTGTTTGATACTTTAAGCTCTATGGTACTGCTTAATCCAGATGCATATAAGCGCAAAAAATTACTTTTACCCTACGTCGTGCCCTCTATATTCGCACCTCCCATGCGCAAAACTATATATTTCAAACATGCTGAATATATCATCTTAGACCTCGATCATTTAGACCAATCTGAATTACTTCCCGAAAAACTGAAATATACTCTATCAAACGACGCAAGAGTTCTATTGGCTTTTGTTTCTCCCAGTGGCTCTGGTCTCAAAGTTTTCTTTAAACTTGATAAAAAAATTTTTGACCCAAAACAATATTCACAGATTTATAAAATTTTTGCTCAAAATTTTGCACAAGCATATCAAACTCAATCTGCTATTGATTTGCGAACAAATGACGTTACAAGAGCTTGTTTTTTAAGCTATGATCCTAATATCTATTATAATCCAAAAGCTGAACCTATTGATACCGCTGAATTGCTCAGACAAATGAAAACATTAGCTATTTACATAGAGGCTGAAAAACAACAAAAAGAAGAAAAAACTACTAATCTACAACAGAATAATAGCAATAAAAAACTCCCAAAAGAAATATTTTGGGAAATTAAACAAAAACTAAATCCGAATTATAAACCAAGAGAAAAACGTAAGAAAAATATTTTTGTTCCAGAGGAATTAAAAATCCTTGAAAAAAAGGTGCTTGAAAAAATGAAAAATAAATTCCCGGAAATCAAGCTTGAAAGCGTAAAAGACGTACATTACGGTAAACAATTTCTTTTCAAATACGACATACATTACGCAGAGCTAAACGTATTTTTTGGGAAACGAGGTTTAACAGTCGTCAAAACTGCTAAAAAAATTAATAATCCTGAATTTCAAAACATTATATATCAAATTTTTATGCAAATAGTGAACGACTATGAGAAAATTCAAACGAACTCCGGAGGAAATTCTCAAAAAGAAACTCCTTTTGATACAGAAAGCAGCACTTAAAACACCTCAAAAATTAAAAAACGTAGATAAACTATTACCTCTGGAAAAAAGAATAAAAAAAATTTTTGAAATAACAAATGAACAAAAACATGATCCTACTAAAATGATTTTTTTAGTGCTTTATGACATAGAAAATGATAAAGTCAGAACAGAAATAGCAAAATACTTAATTAGAAAAGGCTGCATCAGAATTCAAAAATCTGTATATATAGCCAATTTAAAAAGACAGATATTCAATGAGATACATAAAACTTTGAAAGAAATTCAACAAATGTACGAAAATCACGATTCAATACTTCTTTTGCCAGTCCCTACCGATAAAGTAAAAGCAATGAAAATTATCGGTAAAGACATAGATATTGATTTTATACTCGGAAATAAAAACGTTCAATTTTTCTAAATATGAGAACACAAAAATCTCGTAAAATATTTTTATTATGTTTAAAAGCAAAAGAAGAAGCAGAAAAAAAACAATGGAAAAAAGCTTTTGATATATGTAATTATGTTTTTAGCAAATTTACTGAACAAACAGATTTGTATGATAAATTCCTTTTTGCAAAAACAGCATTTGAGTTGAATAAACTTTATTTAGCAAAAAAAATTTCTTGGAATTTATATAAACTTGCGCCTGATTATGAGGCAAATATATCGCTTTTGGCAGATATATTGTTTAAAATTACCGAAAATGAAGCAAACATTTCAAATGTTGTAAATATTCTAAATCGTATTCACTTTATATTAAAATTAGAGCTCTCACCATATAAAAAAAATAAAATTATAATTCTAACTGCTAAATTATTACTCAAAAAAAATTCACCGCAGGAAGCTTTAAAACTTTTAAATGAATGTGATATAAAAAATTTAAGTAATAAAATTTTAAAAAATTCGAAAGGAAAAACTATCCCGTCTCAAAGAGAACAATGTTTTTTATTAAAAGTTAAATTATTGATAATAAATCAATTATATAACGAAGCTATTTCTTTTGCCGAATCTCTACTTAGAGAGGAAAAAATATCAAAAAACAATAAAATATGGATTACTCTATATAAAGCTGATGCTTCATATGCACTAAAAAAATATAAACAAGCTCTTAACGAATATTTTCGAATTCTTGAACAGAAAAAATTTTGGTTCGTGTACTTCCGAATTGCTAAAACTATCTATCAGATGAAAGAGGAAAAAATTGCCTTATTCTATGCTATCAAAGCAGCATTGGATAGATCTCAAAAAACTTGGTTTAAAATAACAATATTTAAATTCATTATAGACCGGTTTACAAAGTTTTTATCTGAAAATCAATCTAAAAATATTGCTAAACTAATTCTAAACTGCTATTTAAAAAATGGATTTACACATAACGCCTATGTGCATAAAATTCAAAAAAAATTTGATTTAAATAACAAAGAAAATGTTAATCTAAAAAAATTAGAGAATAAAGTTTACGCTTCATTAAAAAAAATTTTCTATGGAAAACAATATCAAGGTGAAATAATATATTTAGCTAAAAATTACGGATTTATAGAATATAAAAAACAAAAAATCTTTTTTCACTTTTCAGAAGTAAAATTCAACAAAAATCTATTGAAAAAAAATCTGAAAGTTAAATTTTATTTAACATATTCATACGATAGAAAAAAAGAAAAATTTACCTTTCAAGCAAATTCCTTAAAATTGCAATAAAAATTTGTTAAATTAAAAAAATTTTCTTATATTTTTAACGCCTTAAAGCTCTTTGACATTTTGTTGGAGAAGTTTTTTTCCATATATTTGGGGTTGAAAAATATGTTAAATTATTGTAAATAAATATTAAAATATTCTTAATTCAAACACCTAACAACTTATAAATCAAGGTTTTACAAAAAATACTGTAAGAGCCCAATTCCACACACAACAAGGATTGCGACCTCTCCCCGCTTACGTGGGGCTGTCTCACCCCACGAAGCGGTAAGAGCCCAATTCCACACACAACAAGGATTGCGACTTTGCCTCCCTAAATATCATCTGTAATTCCTTTATAAAAGTAAGAGCCCAATTCCACACACAACAAGGATTGCGACCTTTTTCTATTATTATCGTAATATATCCTTTGAACTTAGTAAGAGCCCAATTCCACACACAACAAGGATTGCGACGGCTTTCTCCGTGAAGTATCCCTCACGGAGAAGGGCGGTAAGAGCCCAATT
>CAZWVR010000119.1:0-5867 GCA_964637235.1 uncultured Bacteroidales bacterium
TTCCTCAAACCACCTGCGGATTGCTTCTTTGCCCTGCTTGACGACTTCCATTGGAGGCTTTTCAAGCGGGTTGCCATAGAGGTTTAGTTTGCCCTCATTATTCCAAGTATTTTCTGCGATAATTTCCATATCAAAATCCGTAATCCATTCTGGTAATTCTTTTATTTGATTGTTTCTTAAATCTAATCTTGTCAGATTTTTCAGTTCTTTCAAAGGGGAGATATCGGATATTTGATTTCCAATTAAATCTAACTTTATCAGATTTATGAGTTCCTTCAAAGGAGAAAGCTTCTTTATTCGATTGAAACTTAAAATAAGATATCGCAAAGATTGAAATTGTGAAATTTCCTGTGGAATTTCCGATAGAACATTATTAAAAATATTTCCTGAAATTCTTAGTCCAATCACATCGCCCAGTTCTCCGGTTAAGTAAAAGAATTTGGGATAAAAGGAACTTTTAAATAACTTTCCTTCATCTTTTACCTCCTCAAATTTCACAGGCTTACCGTATTGGCGGGCAATTTCCTGTTCCAGTTCTTTGAGTATTTTAGCGTGTTGCGGGTTCAGAGGCATAGGAGTAGGTTTTTATTCAATGCTAAAATAAAAAATTTTGGTGAGAGGAAGTAATTATGAGAAGCGTGTAGAGGGTAAAAGTCTTGATTTTTAATATTCAGCACAAGATATATTCAACTCATAAAATTAGAGCGAGAGAGTTTTGTTAGTTTAGTTGTAATTTCGTCAATATGTTTTAGCAGTTGGTGTGCAGTTGGGTTGTCAATGGAGTTTAATATTGCAGTTTTGTCTATAAGAAATTTTAATGTAGAAGCAGTAAATTTCTCCAAAGTAGGACGAAGAGGAATTTCTTCCAATTCAATATGCGAAAAGTTTCTATAAAAAGAATCGTTAAAGTTTTCTTTGTCCATAACAATAAGTAATTTTGGTAATTTTTGTATAATTTTTTGCATTTTTTTCTCAATATTTGCAACCGTAGCAAACCACATATTTAAATTTTTTCTTTCAGGTGATTGCAAAAAAGTTTTTAGTTCATTGAGACATAATGAAAAATTTAATTTAAAAAACATTAAGAAATTTTCTAATATCATTTCGCTTAAATATCTGTCAAAACTCTCAAAAAATATTTCTACTTCATTATCAATTCGTTGCATAATATCTTTACGATTTTTCTTTAACTGTTTTTTATGATAAAAATAAATAGACTTTGGTGCATCAAATTTTTGTAAAATTTCATTAAAGATTACAACAATCTGTCGTTTACGGTATTGTTCAACCCGTGAAGGGAGTTCGGAGGTTAATAGAATAAAATTGTTTAAATTTTTGTCAAGCATTTCGTTTAGAGTGTCAAAGAAATTGTCATAATTAGTTTCAGAAAGATTTTTTATTCGGTTCAACTCATTGACATAATTTAATAAAAATTTTTCAAAATTATATATAAATCTCAAAGTTTCTATTCTCATACGTTCTATGTCCAGAAATATAAGTTCTAACAATCTGTTTTGCAATATTTTAACAAGAAGTTTAGTATTATAATTTATCAGAATTTTGTTTTCCTGTTTATCAGAAATTTTTATAAAAATTTTACTAATTTTTGCTGTTAAATATGGCAGTTCTCTCAATTGATTTTTATCAAAAATCAGTTTTATAGTATTAGGAATTTCTTTCAACAGGGTATTTATATTGTTTTTTAGTTCAAAAAGTAAATTATCCAGTAGTTCGTTTAATTCTTCAATATATTTAGAGTTAAATTCATTAAAAAAACGATTAAATTTCAGGAGTAAAAAGTTCTGATAACGAAGTATATACAAGTGTTTATTTTTTTGTTTTAATTTAAAGTAATTATTTTTAAGAATTTTATTGATTGTCAAAAGTAAGTTTGGTATTTTTTGCAAAAACAAGTTAAAGTCGTCAGATTCTTTAAAAACAAAAGTTTGTGTAGTTATAGCAAAACTGTTCAATACTTTTTGGTGTAGTTGAGACAATAGTTTATATAGATCTTCTTGTTTAGTTTTATTTAGAGTATTGCTTATGATTATAGGTTTTTTATCAGGATTTTTATTTTGAGCTAAAACAGCTTTTTGGTGAATATTAACTCCAAGATTTAGGTCTTTGAACACTCTTGAAGCCCTTATAAGAGCCACAGTTCCGATTTCAAAGAGTAATTTATTTGTTCGTTGTATAAAGTTTTTTTCCTGTCCAGGAGGTATTTCAGGCAGTCCAATAAAAACAATATCAGCGGTTTGGGACTGTTCTCGGACGATGTCGTAAAAACTCCGTTTTTCCACTTCGTTATTTATGATTTTAACTTTTGCATTGATACGCATAGATGCGAGCATATCATTTGCCCGTCTGTATAGATAAAAAGCTTTGCTATCGTCGTCATTGACTATCAGAAGGCGAATAGTAGCGTTTTTCCATTTATCGGATATAGTCATAAGTTTTGCGAGCATTAGAGCGAAATTTCCATTATTACCAGCACCTCTCCACCAAATATCAATTTGTTGGTATCTACCAAATCCGTATCTATTATCATAATCAATGAGTACCAGATTATAGTCCAGAGAATTTATTATATGCAAGAGTTCAACAAATTGGGTGGGATTAGCACTTCGGCGGGGCCAACCGAGAATAACCGTATTAGGTTCAAGACCAGAGAAACCGTAGGTTCTGACAATCATTTCTATGCCGTGATAAAGGTTTTTGACAGTCATACGGCGGAAAAATATGCCAGCGGCTTGTTCTTCTGGTTCAAGATAGTTTTGTTTATATTTTGGGAAAAGGGCTTCTGCGTCAGGATTTATTTTCAGGTCAAAATTTGTAAGAAATCCGTAATGTCCAACAAGGGAGCGAGCAAACTCCATCAGGTGAGGTCTTTGTTTTGTTCCGCCAGTAAAAAGAATAATATTAGGTTGCCAATTTCTATCATCTTCTGGCATAGAAATAAGTGCGGAGAGCCCTTTACGTATAACAGATATCCATACGCTACGCCAGACGTCTCCACCTTCCAGTTTAAGTTGTTTTTGTTGTAGATATAGAAATATTCCGCCAATTATGACAAAAGCGGCAATCATAGAAATAACATCTATGCGGAACATCACAGTAAAAGCAAAGATAAATCCAATAATTCCGATATAAAGTGGCACACGAAAAGAAGGGCGAAAGTCTGTATCTGCCCAGCCTTCAAGGACATAAGCAAGATTTATAAATCCGTAAGAGGTGAGGTAAAACATTGTAACTATGCCAGCAATAGCATTTAAGTCTCCAATGAGTATTCCAGCTTCTGCAATTAGATATATAAGTATCAATGCGGCTCTTGGTTCATTTTTTTTACCATAAAGTTTTCCAAAAATTTTTGGAGTTATTTTGTCAGCGGATAAAGCTTGCAAAATTCGTGGGGCACCGAGTATTCCTCCCAGGGCTGAGGATAATGTAGCTCCCCATATTCCAGCAATGACAATGGGAGGTATCCAGGCTATGTGCATAGCGACGTTATTGTCTGTAAGTAATAAATCGCGTTTTATAAACAGTCCATATCCGACAGCCAGAGCAATATATACAATAAACCCGGTAGCAATAGCCGCCATAGTACCTTTTGGTATATCTTTTCGTGGGTCTCGGAGGTCTCCTGACATAGCAACGCCAGCAGTGAAACCCGTCACAGCTGGGAAAAATATTGCAAAAATCTTTTCAAAAGATAGATGTTCTGACGCTGGTGAAAATAAAGGGCTTTCAGGTCTAAATTCTATATTTATACCAAAACCTGCAAACATTGAAATGAGAGACAAAGCAATGGCTGCCAAAATAAAATACTGAGTTTTAATAGCCAAAGAAGTGCTAATCATTGCCAGAATAGTTAGCAGTAATAGGATAGCTGTGCCAACAATTCGTATAGAGTTTGTATTTGGAGATAGATTTAAATATTCAGATATAATATTGATACTCAGGAAGTTTTCTGCAAAACCTACAATATACATTGAAATACCTAATGCTGTTCCCAATGTTAAAGCAATGCCTATTGCCCCGCCCATAGGCAAACCGAGACTACGAGAAAGAATGTAATATATACCCCCTGCTCGTATTTTTTTGTCCGTAGCAATTGAAGATATACTCAAACCTGTTGTAAAAGAAATTATGTGAGATATAACAATTATTATCAATGCGGCAATTATACCTGCTTGTCCTACTACCCAGCCCAATCTCATATACATAATTACACCGAGAATAGTCAGCACTGACGGAGTATATACACCTGAAAAAGCGTTAAATTTATATCCTCTAGGCATAAATCAGATTTTCATTTTTTCAAAAGTAAAAAAAATCTGTGAGCTAGCAAGAACGATAATATTCAGTTTAATAGCAGTTTCAGGAATTTTTGAAAACATAACAAATGCCTCGTCTCCTAATGTGGCAATCATCACAGAACCCAGCGAGGCAAAGTTTAAGGCTTCGTGGGCATATAGCAAAATCACTTTCTGGACGGTAAAATATTCTTAATCAGCATCATAGAAAGCACAAACAAGGCTATTTATTTCAAATAATACGGTCTTAGTTTATTTTTACAACTTTTTTTAAGACAATTTCATTGGTTTTTGAGTATTCATATTAGAGTTAATAACTTCAACAGGAGAATCCCAAGATAAACCTCTATCCGTATATTTTTTTATTCAAAAGACTTCATTTTTTTTTACAAAAATATGCTTTTAATAAATAATCAACTACTCCCCTACACCATTTTACATATTGAAAATCAGGTGAAAACCTGCACCTATAACAAAGCCAACGAGTAAGTTAATAATTTTCACGTAAAGAAAACTTTTTTGTGATTCGGCAAGAAGAGGTAAAGAGCCGTGCCCGTCTTGGACTATTGAATTTGCAAGTAAAATACTAAATGGGATAATTCCTTGACTAAACAAAAATATAAAAACTAAATGCGGTCCTGATTCTGGGATAATACCTACCAAAATGGCTATTATAAGCAAAAGCCAAAAATAATCCCCACTTATACTTTGGAGTTTTTCTTGTGTCAGCCCCAGATATGGCAAAATTATATTGATGAACAAAAGAGTGCCAAAAGTCCAAATAAAAATCCTCCCCAGATGTTGTTTTATGGTATGTTCCCATAGATGTTTTGTCAAAAAATGGTCTGGAACACTAACCGAAATAAATAAAATGAAAATGCTTATAAGCAATAATATAACTCTAATATAGTTCCATTTTGAAGGTCCTAATTGGGCTGTTAGTATGGCTAAAAAAAACAAAAAGGAAATGAGGATAAGCAAAAATCTTTCAAAGGTAATATGTTTTAACTGACTGAAAAACAATTTCTTATCAAAACAGACACAGGAGATTTCATTTTCGTGAAAACGCAAATGATTTTCTTTTAGTTTTATTAGAGTTTTATCTCCAAAAATCATATTTAGTATAAAACCAGTGATTATTGCGACTATAAAAATGGCAATATTTAATTTTATTGCAGTTTCAGGGATTTTAGAGAACATAACAAATGCCTCGTCTCCTGATGTGGCAATCATCACCGAAACCAGCGAGGCAAAGTTTAAGGCTTCGTGAGCATATAGCGAGACGACTAAGAAAGTCCCGAGACAGCCGGGAATAATTCCCAGAAATGCGGCTAATACCACCTGAAACCAAATATTTTTAGATACGTTGTGTATAATTTTGTTCTTGGTCTGCACAGTAAAATATTCTATAATCAGCATCATAGAAAGCACAAACAAGGCTATCTGTAGGCTATCTTTGAATGTGTCTAATAAAATATTCATTATTCACATATTTTTTACTTAGAACAAAAATAAGTATTTTTTCTTAGTTAAATCGGGCTTACACTGCAATTT
>CAZWVR010000120.1:0-5706 GCA_964637235.1 uncultured Bacteroidales bacterium
TAAAAAAACTACTTAACTTTGTATTTCGTAGAAAAATTCTGAAAATTAACTTTTTTTAATTCTATGGCAAAATTTATCTTAGGTATAAAAAAACACTCCTATTTGAATTATATTGCGATGCCATTCATTGTTGAGGATACAGGTAATGGTTTCTGCAAAATAATAGAAACCTTGTATAATGTTATCCCTGAAAAATACCAACATTTAATAGATGAGCCCAGAAAAAAAATTATAGAATTAACGCAAAAATATACAGATAAAGCTTTATACAGGCGTTTCTCAAAAAAAAATATTCCTATAACATCATTTTTTAACAATTTAGAAAAAAAACATAAAGAACTAATATTCAACTATATAGATAAATATCAAAAACAAGTCCTCGATATTGCTACCATCCATAATATCCCAATATATCTAAAACCTCATTTATACGAAAATATATACTCAGACGACAAAATAAAAATAAATACAGAATTCGCCAAGCCAGTTTTCAACTTTGAACGTAATAGAGAAGGCATTCAATATCATCTAACTATCAAAATAGATAATCGTGAAATTAACCTATTTGAAAAAAAAGTTTTTGTTTTAGTGAACAATCCTGCCTACTTAATAATAGACAAAGAACTTATTAGATTTTCAAATATTGATGCTAAAAAAATAACTCCATTTACTAACAAAAAATTTATAAAAGTTCCTAAAAAACTTGAAAAACAATATTTTTCCAGCTTCATTGGAAATATTATAAAAAATTATGAAGTTAAAGCAGAAGGTTTCAATATAGAAATAGATAAAAAACCTGATAAAGAAGCAATTATATATGTAAGAGAAAATACTGATAACACAATAATATTTGTACCCAAATTCAGATATAATCATAAAGAAATTCCTTACACATTGGAACTAAAAAAATTAGTTTTCTTCAACGAAGAAAATATGTCTTTTAAAATTATCGAAAGAGATTTATTATGGGAAACCTACCTATTGACTTTACTTGAAGAAAAAAATTTAACCTCAAAAAACAGCTATTATATACTCCGAGATTCAGAAGGCATTTCCAATAAAGAAAAAACTATTTTATGGCTTAATGAAAATAAAAAAGACTTAGAAAAACAAGGGTTTAAGTTTGTGCAACAATTAAATAAAGATTACTTCACAGACGGAATTAAACTAAATTTAGAAGTAGAAAATAAAATCGACTGGTTTGATTTGTATATAACCGTAGAATTTGACGGCTATAAAATCCCTTTTATCAAGTTGCAACAATATATCCTCAACGATATAAAAGAATTTCCACTGCCTAATGGGAAAATTGCAATAATACCAGAAGTTTGGTTTGAAAAGTACAAAAAAATCCTACTTTTTGGAAAAAAAGAAAAAGATGCAATTAGGCTAAGCAAAGGACATCTATTTGCTTTTAATGACGAAGAAATAAAACATCTTAAACTACCTAATGCACTAAAAATCAAAGATTTTATAAAACAGTCAAAAAATATCCCTCCATTACCAAAAAAGATAAAAGCTTCATTAAGAAAATATCAGCTTGAAGGATATGCGTGGTTAAATGCCCTAAGAGAATATCGCTTTGGAGGCTGTCTTGTAGATGACATGGGCTTGGGTAAAACCCTACAAACAATTACAATAATACAAAAAGCAATAGAAGAGAATTCCGTACCTAAAAACCTATTTGAAACTAAATCGCCCATAACGAACTTAATCATAGTCCCTACATCTCTTATCCATAATTGGGAACGTGAAATAAAAAAATTCGTCATTAACCCTAAAATATTACTCTACACTGGCAATGACAGAGAAAAGCTACTAAAACAGATTCATAATTATAATTTTATCTTAACAAGCTATGGAATTATTCGAAACGATATTGAAAAACTGCAAAATATTGAATTTCATTATATTGTACTTGATGAAAGTCATCTGATAAAAAATCCCTATTCAAAAACATACAATGCTGTTATACGACTAAAAGCCAAACACAAATTAGTTCTAACTGGAACGCCAATAGAAAATTCTTTAAGAGACCTTTGGACTCAGATGAACTTTGTAAATCCAGACTTATTAGGGTCTTTAAAATTTTTCCAAGACTATTTTATTACACCAATAGAAAAAAATGACGATGAAAAAATCAAATCAGAACTTAAAAAAATAATAGCCCCATTCATCCTGCGACGGACAAAAGAACAAGTTTTTGAAGACCTCCCTCCACTTGCCCAGCAAACAATTATCTGCGAAATGGATGATGAACAAGCAATAATATATGAAAAAGAAAAAGCCAAGATACGCAACAAATTATTAGAATATTACAATACAGGACAATTGCGACGTTCCAGTGTCATCATTTTGCAAGCTATGAGTAAACTTAGACAATTGGCTAATCACCCTGGGCTTGTATATGAGGGAGAATATAAATCAGGTAAATTCCAAGAAGTATTGTTAAGACTCGAAACACTAATAAATAAAAAGCATAAAGTTCTAATTTTCTCCTCCTATGTGAAAATACTAAAAATTTTAAAAGACGAATTTGACAAAAAAGGCTGGAAATATCTAATTCTTACAGGTGAAACTCAAAATAGAAAACAAATAATTGACAAGTTCCAAAATGATGAAGAAATTAAGCTTTTTCTCATATCTCTGAAAGTTGGAGGCATAGGATTAAATCTTACTGCTGCTGATTACGTTTTTTTAATAGATCCGTGGTGGAACCCACAAGCTGAAATTCAAGCCATTTCCAGAGCCCATAGAATGGGACAAACAAAAAAAGTATTCGTACAACGTTTTATTTCATACAATACAATAGAGGAAAAAATTCAACAACTACAAAAGAAAAAACTAAAAATTTCCGATGAATTCATAGATTCGGCTAACTTATTTAAAATCATACCAGAAGAGGAAATTTTGGAGCTATTTAGTTAAATTTAAATATCAAAATACTATTTAATAAATTAACAATTTTTACCTTCCATAAGCCATTGTAAACGATTTTCATAAATTTCCTTTAAATCAAGAATAAATCCATAAGAAATATCATCTATTCGTATCTCGCCTTTGGTGACGTGCCCTAAAAGCAAAAAGGGCACATCTGTTCCATTCATAAAATCTATAAAACGCCCGACTTTTGTATTTGGAACACTGACTATTACCCTTCCCTGAGCTTCTCCGAATAAAAATGCATCTGGTCGGATTTCGGCATCAGTAGTAATATCAAAACCCAGTTCGTATCCCATAGCAGCCTCCAAAAGTGCAAAAAACAAACCTCCTTCCGATACATCATGGGCAGAACTTATAAGATGCCGCATTATTAACTGACGAATAGTTTTATGTAATTGATATTCTTTATCTATATCAAAATATGGAACAGGGGAATTTTCTACTTGCCAATAATCTATAAGATACTGCGAAGAGGAAATATCATTTTTGCTTTCTCCCAATATAAAAATCAAATCTCCCTTTTCTTTAAAGGGGATAGTCATTATATCACGTTTATTTTCAACAATACCGAGCATTCCAATTACAGGTGTCGGTAAAATAGGAACCGTTTTATCCCCAATAGTAAATTGATTATAAAAGCTGACATTTCCACCTGTAACGGGGGTTCCGAACTTCTCGCATGCAAGTTTCATTCCTTCTATGGCTTTTACAAATTGCCAATATACCTCTGGATTATAAGGATTTCCAAAATTAAGACAATTCGTAATAGCAACTGGTTTACCTCCTGAACAAACAATATTACGAGCAGCTTCGGCAACAGCAATTTGCGTACCTATATATGGATCTGCATATACATACCGAGAATTTCCGTCAACTGTAATCGCGATGGCTTTATCAAGCTCTTTAATATTGACAATTGCAGCATCAGTTTTAAAATTTGCACTTATATTATTAGTCATCACCATTGTATCATATTGTTCGTATATCCATCTTTTAGAAACTATATTCGGATTTTCCAGCAATTTGTATGCAACGTCTCTCAAATCTGGGGGTATTGGTATTCTGTCAATATCAAATTTTTGTATCTTTCTTAGATAAAGCGGTTTACGATATTTACGAGTATATACAGGAGCGCCACCACCGACTACAAGAGAACTTGCAGGAATACGTGCTACAACTTCATCCTCCCAATAAAATATTAGCATATCCTCATTTATAACTTGTCCTATTTTTGCATAGGGAATATCCCATTTTTGGAATATTTTTTCAGCTATATGCTCTTTTCCTTTTTTCAATACTACCAGCATTCTTTCTTGTGACTCTGAAAGCAGTATCTCCCATGGCTTCATCTTTTGACGCAAAGGTACTTTATCTAAATTTATAATCATGCCACTATTACCTTTAAATGACATTTCAGAAGTTGAACAAATAATACCTGCGGCGCCCATATCTTGCATACCGACTACTACATCAGTTGAAGCAAGTTCCATAGAAGCTTCCAAAAGTAATTTTTCCATAAAAGGATCTCCTACTTGCACAGAAGGTATATCCTCAGAGGAATTTTCTGTCAGGTCAGCAGAAGCAAAAGTTGCCCCATGAATTCCGTCTTTACCAGTAGCTGAACCTATTATATAAACAGGATTACCTTCACCTTTGGCTATTGCATATATTACCAAATCTTTACGAACAATACCGACAGACATCGCATTTACTAAGGGATTATCATTATATGCTTTATCAAAATAAACCTCTCCACCGACAACAGGCACTCCAAAAGCATTACCATAATCTCCGATACCTCTTACTACTCCGTTAATAATATGCTTAGTTTTATTAAGATTTATATCTCCAAAACGCAAAGAATTCAACTGAGCTATTGGTCTGGCTCCCATTGTAAAAATATCCCTATTTATACCACCCACACCGGTCGCTGCTCCTTGATAAGGCTCTATTGCCGACGGGTGATTATGCGATTCTATTTTAAAAGCACAAGCCCAATTATCGTCTATTTCAACTAAGCCGGCATTCTCTTTCCCTGCCTCCGCAAGAATATACGCCCCTTCCTTAGGCAGTTTTTTCAACCACTTCAATGAATTTTTATATGACGTATGCTCAGACCACATTACAGAATAAGCACTAAGTTCAGTAAAATTTGGCTCCCGACCTAATATCTCTTTTATTTTGTTGTATTCTTCCTCAGAAAGTCCTAATTGCTTAGCTACCGTATAATTAACTTTTTTAGCCATAAAAAATTTTTTAGTTTTGCACAAAAGTAATAAACTTTGAATAGAAACAGGCTAATATGATGAATTTTTACAAATTCTCCGAAGACGGTATAAAAAAAGCATCACCGCAGGACTATAAATGGATATCTTTCATAAATCCAGATGATAATGAAAAAGATTTCCTTATAAAAAATATTCCAATAGCAGAAAGTTTTTTAAATGATATTGTTGATGTCTATGAAAGACCTCGTATTGAAAAAGAAGATGACTGGATTTTTGTATTATTGCGTGCTCCTTATAAAGATATTAAAAACGAAAATACTCCTTTTTACACAGTACCTCTGGGTATTATACTTAACGACAATAAAGTTTACACAATATGTTTTTACGAAATTGACGTAATTGACGACTTTGTAGATTATACAAATAGAAAAAAAATCCATATACAAAATTCATCGGAATTTCTTATAAGACTATTTATCTCGGTAAGCGTATGGTTCTCAAAATATTTAAAACAAATAATGTTGATAATCAGTAG
>CAZWVR010000121.1:0-5648 GCA_964637235.1 uncultured Bacteroidales bacterium
GAAAATTTCCCGAATATCAGAATTATTGAGTTTGATAATAATTATGGCTTTGCCAAAGGTTATAATAAAGCATTAGAACAGATTGAAGCAGAATATTTTGTTTTATTGAATTCTGATGTGGAAGTTACAGAGAATTGGATAAATCCGATAATTGAATTTATGGATAATGATAAACAAATAGCTGCTGTACAGCCTAAAATACTTTCCTATCATAGACGTAATTATTTTGAATACGCTGGTGCTGCTGGTGGGTTTATAGATAAATATGGATTTCCCTTTTGCAGAGGTCGTATTTTTGATACTCTTGAAGAAGATAAAGGACAATATGATGATATAACTGAGATATTTTGGGCTACTGGTGCTTGTATGTTTGTTCGCGCTTCGGCGTATAGAGAAGTTGGCGGTTTTGACGAAAATTTTTTTGCTCATATGGAGGAGATTGATCTATGTTGGAGATGGAAAAATCATGGATATAAAATTTTTTATTATCCTTATGTTAAAGTTTTTCATATAGGTGGAGGAACATTGCCGCAAAATAGCCCCAAAAAGTTGTTTCTGAACTATCGAAATAGTATGTTAATGCTTTATAAAAATTTACCTAAACCAGCTTTTTTTAAAATTTTTATTCGTTTAATAATTGATGGTATTTCGGCAGCTTATTATATTTTACAAGCAAAATTTTCTTATTTTTGGGCAGTATGTAAATCGCATTTGAATTTTTATACATATATCCCTAAATATAAAAAATATAGAAAACAAGCTCTAAAATTGAATAAGGATAATTTTAAACAAATATATAAAGGTGTAATTGCTTTTGACTATTTTGTCAAAGGCAAAAAAACATTTAATGAGTTGAACTTTTAAAACTAAAAAAATGGCAGATAGTCTTGTAATTATTCCCACATATAACGAAAAAGAAAATATAGAGGATATTATACGGGCAGTTTTTTCCTTGGAAAAGGACTTTGATGTTTTAATTATTGATGATGGCTCACCTGATGGTACTGCTCAAATTGTGAAAAATTTGCAAAAAGAATTTCCGGAGCGTTTGCATTTAATAGAGCGAGAGGGAAAATTAGGCTTAGGTACAGCTTATATACGAGGTTTTAAATGGGCATTGGAACGTGATTATGAATATATCTGTGAGATGGATGCCGATTTTTCCCATAATCCTAAGGATCTTGTCAAATTACAACGAGCTTGTCAAGAAGGTGCTGACCTCGCAATAGGTTCAAGATATGTAAACGGTGTGAATGTCGTTAATTGGCCTATGGGGCGTATATTAATGTCTTATTATGCTTCTGCTTATGTTAGATTTATTACTGGTATGAAAATAAAAGATACAACCGCTGGCTTTAAATGTTATAGACGTAGAGTTCTTGAAACTATAAATCTTGACGAAATTCGTTTTAAAGGTTATGCTTTTCAGATAGAAATGAAATTTTTGGCTTGGAAACATGGCTTTAAAATAGTGGAAATACCTATTATTTTTACAGATAGAACAAAAGGACAATCTAAGATGAGTGGAGGTATTTTTAATGAAGCTTTTTGGGGCGTTATTTCAATGAAAATTAAAAGTTGGTTTAAGAAATATCCTAAATATTATGATAATTAGATGATACGAAAAAGCTTTATATTTACGATATTTTTTATCTTTTTTGTCGTTTGTAATTATGAAGTATATGCAGATAATATAGATTCGCTTAAATACATAATTCAAACCCAAAAACCTCCTCAAATTTTTAATGCTTATAAACGCATTATAGCTTATTATACGCATTATAAACCAGATTCCGCAATCTTTTATGCCCAAGAAGCCCTTCAAATCGCTAATAATGATATTTATATATTGAAACGAACTGACTTTTACGTCCTTTTAGGTGATGTTTATTATTACAAAAAAGATTATTATACTGCTTTGGAATATTATTACCGGGCTTTATCAAATAAAAATTTAATTTCTTATGAACGATATGCAGATATTTTGCTGAAAATCAGTAATATTTATATAGAAAGACATGCAGATTTTTCTCATGCCTATGATTTTTTACAGCAGGCTCAAAAGCTTTTTTATGTTCAGAATGATACCACAGATTGGATAAAAGCTAAATTATTCTATGCTAAACTCCTTTCTTACGATAAAAAAAACGAAACTGCTACGCGAATATTAGATACCGTCCGTTTATATTTAGATAAATTGAATAATAAAGATATCATTGCACTGTTTTTTGAAGTAAACTCACTGATTTTATATAATCAGGGTAGTATAGAACAAGCTGCTATTAGACTTAAACGTGCTTTATTATATTCAGAGCCAAATTCTTTATTCTATTATCGTATAAAATGTACTTTAAGCGATTTTTATAAAAAACTTAATAAATACAAAGCTGCCCTTAATGTGATTATTGAACTTGATAGCATAAATATAAAAGAAAAACGTTTTGTTGAACATACTGTCTGCCTGCTCAAAGAAGCCGAAATTTATTTTTATTTAAAGCAATATAAACAGGCTGTAAAATATGCTAAGCAAGCTTTAAATAATAGTAAACTATTGAATATAACTTTTTTTAGTGAAAAAGCTTATGAATTACTTTCTGAAATTTATTATGCTGCTAACCGTAGTGATTTAGCATTAGTAAATTATCATAATTATATGAAACTTAGAAATTTAAGATATGAGCAAAACTCTGAAAAAGAATTCTCCCAATTGCATAATCAGTATAATATACTTTTGGATTTACAGCAAAAAGAATTAGCCCTAAAAAATCAACAGTTATTAGAATTAGAAAATCAAAAACAGAAGCTGTATTTAATATTGATGACTGTAATTGCTTTATTATCAGTAGTTTCAGTCTTAGCTCTTTTAGCGGTAAATAGAACACAAAAACGCAATGAAAAAAGGTTAAAACAACTTGCAGAAGCTTCTTTGGAAGCTCTGTTAATTCATGATGGTAATAAAATCCTCGACGCTAATGATAGATTTTTTCAAATGACAGGTTTTAAGAAAGAACAGGTTATAGGACAGAGCATTTTTAATATAATTGCTACTACCTCTCATGCCCTCGTAAAAGAGAAACTTAACCTTAATGAAACCCAATATTATCAATTATATATGCGTAGAGCCGATGGCTCTATATTTGAAGCTGAGGTTTTATCTAAGCCTTTTGTATATAAAAAACAAAGAGTAAAAGTTGTTTCACTTAGAGATATTGACAGTATAAAGCAGGCTATCCGAGAAATGGAAATGATTAAAATTAGATTGAAAACTATACTGGATACTTTCCCCGATGGTATTATCATGTTAGATAATAATGGTTTCATTACTTATGCCTCAAAAGCTTTTCTGGATATATTTGAAGCTGATACTGACGCTATATTTATAAATAAAAAGTTCTCTGATTTCCTGCGTGACGATTACAAAAATATTGCAGAATTTGACATCAGTAATATTTTTAGCGGTGAATTTAATGATATTAGTGAATATTATGCCCGTAAACTTACTGGTGAAGAAGTTATTCTTGAATGTAAAGGAAGCGTCTTTAAAGATAAAAACGGTCAGATTTTAGGGGCTGTTATGATTGTAAGAGATGTGACTATAATTCGGAATACTGTAAATATGCTTATTGAAACCGAAGCACGATTTAAAAAATTATATGATAAAGCCAAAGATGCTATAATAATTTATGATGCTGAAAATGACAGAATTATTGATGCTAATCCCGCTGCTACAGAAATGTTCGGTTTGGAGTATTTTTCACTTCTGGATAAAAGTATATACTCCTTTCTAAATGTCGAGAAAAAAATAGACTTAGTAAAACTCGTTTATTCACAAAAGCCTCAACAGTTCCCTCTAAAAAGCGCCACAAAAAAACTCTTAATTGTACAAATTTCTGCTTCTACATTGAAGTTCGAGAATCAAGATTACTTTTTGTTGATTATTAGAGATATGACCGAATTTTATATGCAGCAGCAGGAATTAAAACAAATAGCCGCTAAGCTTGCTGAGTCTAACCGTTTAAAAGATAAAATGTTCTCAATAGTAGCCCATGACCTCAGAGGAGGAATAGGCAATATTAAACAAATGCTTGAATTTATAGTTAGAAACCCTGATGCTTTCTCATTCGAGGAAATTTTTACTACTATTAAAGATATGAATTTTGCCGCTTCCCATTTATATGATTTATTGGAGAACCTATTGAATTGGGCTAAATCTGAACAAAATCTTATTGATGTTTCTCCTCAGGAAATCAATATTTATCCTCTTGTTAAAGAAATAATTGACTTGTTTGATATTCATCTGAAAAATAAAAATATTAGTATTGAGCTTATTGCTTCTAATAAAAATCTAAAAATTCTTGCTGACGAAAATATGCTCAAAACAGTTGTTAGAAATCTCATTTCTAATGCCATAAAATTTACTCCCAGTGGTGGAAAAATTCTCTTGAAGCTTAATGAGGCTTCTAATTATGTAATTCTTTCTGTACAAGATACTGGCGTCGGAATTAAAAAAGATTTATTGGATAAACTGTTTAATAAAGATTTTTTCTTTACTACACGTGGAACTAATAATGAGAAAGGTACTGGCTTGGGTCTTAAACTTATTGCAGATTTTGTATATAGAATGAATGGAGAAATCTGGGTTGAAAGCGAGGTGGGAAAAGGAACTACTTTTTTTGTTAAGTTACGAAAATGATTCCTTCCTGAAAATTGTGTATAATTTCTCTTTTACTGAATTGTAAATCATTATATTTGCAGAAAATAAAAACAATGCAAAATATAGAACAACTTAAAGAGCTTTTAGAACAGAAATACCGTCAATTTAATACTTGGGATTTTATAAAAGATGATCCAATACAAATACCTCATAAGTTTAAAAAAAAAGAAGATATTGAAATAGCTGCTTTTCTATCTGCTATGATAGCATGGGGGAATAGAAAAATGATAATACGTAATGCGCTGAAAATGATGAAAATAATGAATTTTGAGCCTTATAATTTTCTTATGAATACATCTTTTGCTCAATTAGAGCATATACCAGAAGTAAAACATAGAACTTTTAATAGAGATGATTTTATATTTTTTCTTAAAGCTTTGAAAAATATATATGAAAATTACGATGGTTTAGAAGCTGTATTTTATCACGGATATAAAAAAAATAAATCTATTAAAGAGGCTATAATACATTTTCGTAAGGTGTTTTTTTCTTTAAATGAATGGCTGCCTCGTACTCAAAAACATATTCCTGACCCTCAGAAAGGCTCTGCTGCTAAGCGTCTCAATATGTTTCTGATGTGGATGGTGCGAAAAGATTATTCAAATGTCCATTTTGGTATTTGGAAATATTTTGATAAAAAAAATTTAATGCTGCCATTAGATATACATACCGGAAATGCAGCAAGATATTTAGGACTACTCAAAAGAAAACAAAATGATTGGAAAGCAGTAGTAGAAATAACTGAAACTCTGAAAAAATTTGATCCAAATGACCCAGTTAAATATGATTTCGCGCTATTCGGTATAGATATAGAACTAAAAAAATCGTCCTAAGAGGCTGTTATTAATGCTTTAATCTAATGTATTGATTTACATTTTTTTACTTTCCCAGAAGACTGTCCCAAAAGGCAATGATGATAATATTTAGAAAGAAT
>CAZWVR010000122.1:0-5573 GCA_964637235.1 uncultured Bacteroidales bacterium
AAAACTTGATAATCAGTAGAGTAGAAAAAACTTTACAGAAAAAAGTAAGAAATCAATCCATACATTCCCTATTCATCATTGAAAAAGCTATTATTTACTTTAATACTACCCTTTCCGATCACTCATTTCTATTTAAACGAATAAATCTTTACTCTAAACTCCATGATAAAGTAGATCCTGAACTCCTCGAAGATGCAGAAATAGAACTAATGCAAGCACAAACAACATCCCGTATATACCGAGACATCTTAAAACGATTAGAAGAAGCCTATGACTCAATTATTTCAAACAACCTGAACCTAATAATGAAAAGATTGACCTCAATATCACTCATTGTAATGCTACCTACCCTAATATCAAGTTTTTACGGTATGAACGTCCCCAATGGATGGGAACACAACAAATATGCTTTCTTAATTTTAGCTTTTTTCTCCATATTAATTAGCTTAATCGCTTATTTATACTTCAAAAGCAAAAATTGGTTCTAAAAATAATTCTCTCCCAACTATAAAAAAGCAAAATTATTTTTTTAAAGCTCTCTTTTATACCTCCCCAAAAATTATCTAATTTGTTTTTCACTTATTGTTTTTATTTTTGCATAAAAAGAATATGGATTATATCCTTGAAATTAAAGACTTATACAAAAGCTTTGAAAATAAAAAAGTTCTTTCCGGAATAAATATTAAAATCCCAAAAGGCAAAATTTTCGGACTACTTGGACCAAATGGAGCAGGAAAAACTACACTTATAAGAATTATCAATCGTATATTTTTTCAAGATAAAGGCGAAATTTTTTTTAATAACAAACCTATTGATTATAAAGACGTTATCAAAATTGGTTATTTACCAGAAGAACGAGGTCTATATAGTAAAATGACTGTATGGGACCAGGGTTTATACTTTGCAACTTTAAAAGGTTTAACACTAAAACAAGCTAAACAACGCTTAGAGGAACTCCTAAGTGAATTTGATATACTTTCCTGGGCTAATAAAAAAATACAAGAGCTTTCAAAAGGTATGCAGCAAAAAATCCAATTTATATATACATTACTGCATAATCCTGATTTACTTATTCTTGATGAACCATTCTCCGGTCTGGATCCGATAAATACTGAGATTATAAAAACAAAAATTATAGCTCTTAATAAAAAAGGCAAAACAATAATATTTTCTACACATAATATGCCATCCGTAGAAGACCTATGCGACAAAATAGCTCTTATAAACAAAGGAAAAGTTATTATTGAAGGATATATCGACAAAGTAAAACAAAATTTTGATAGAGGCGAATATAAATTAACTTTTTATAAAGATATACAACTTGCAGAAAATCAATATTTTAAAATATTAAAAAAAGAACAAAAAGCAAACAAAACTATCTATTACATACAAATTTTGACAAATAAAAAAGAATTTTTACATCAATTAACAAATTACCCTGATATTGAGGAATTTAAACATAATTTACCCTCATTGCACGAAATTTTTATTAAAGTTGTGCAAGATACACAAGAAAATGAAAACCCTGTCTTTTTAAACAACTAACAAATTCTAAAAAACAAAATTATGAAATTTCTAAAACTAATACGTTGGCAAAATTTACTTTTCATCATTTATATTATGATACTTATGCGCTACTGCATAATAAAACCTATACTTAGCGCCTATGGTTTGCCTTTACTATTCCCTCAATGGCAGTATCTGTTGCTTATACTTATGACTGTATTGATTGCTGCTGCTGGATATATGATTAATGACTATTTCGACTTAGATGCTGATAAATTAAATAATAAAAAAAATCCTATAACAGAAGGCTACTTCTCAAAAAACTTTGTATTTTATACCCATCTGATATTCAATATAATAGCTATTGCCATAGGTTTTTATCTATCATATCAAATATCACTTATTAGCTTAGGTTTTATCTATTTTTTGATTGCAGGATTACTTTGGTTTTACAGCAATTCATATAAATACCAATTTTTAATTGGCAATTTAATTATTGCAACACTTGCAGCACTAACAGTATTCCTTCCTACAATTTATGAAATTCCACTGCAAATACAACTTAATGGAGATTATCTATTACAAAACCATATCAATATCAATGTTGCAACAGCTTGGACTGGTGCTTTTGCAACTTTTGCTTTCCTAATGACGTTAATAAGAGAAATTGTAAAAGATGCCCAAGATATGGATGGAGACAAAGCCCAAGGTGCTAAGACCCTACCAATTGTTCTTAAAATAAAAGGCACTAAAATAACTATTATATTCCTATGGCTAATAACAACTGCTCTAATTATCTGGATTTACTATGATTTCCTTAAAGATACCCTAAGCCTCATATATATAAGCATTGCCATTATATTACCAATGTTGCTATTTCTATACAAACTAATAAAAGCAAAAACAAAAAAAGACTTTGCTTTTCTGAGTGCTCTTTTAAAAATAATAATGTTTTTAGGCACAACTTATTCATTATTAGCTTGTTATCAATTTCATAAACTTTAAAAAATCTATGAAAGCAGCTATCAAAATTTTAGTAATCATATGGGTTATCTATATAATTCAAGAAGTTTTTAACTTAGACTTTATCCATTTTTTTGGAATATGCCCACGAGATACTAAACACTGGATTGGAATTTTTACAGCGGGATTTATTCACGCTAACATAGCACATATAACAGCTAATTCTTTGGCGATATTTCTCTTAACTTGGATATTATTTGTATTCTATAAAAGAATTGCAACTATCGTATGGATACTCATACTAATAACCGACGGAGCTCTAATATGGCTTCTTGCAAGAGGACAAACTTGCCATATAGGTATTAGTGGTGAAATCTTCGGTCTAATTGGTTTTATTCTAACAAGTGGCATATTACGAGGCTCTTTTAAAGCTTTTATAGCTGCTCTTATAGTAGCAGTTCTATACGGTGGAGTTATTTGGTCAGGTATATTGCCAACTTCTCCCTATATATCTTGGGAAGGGCATCTTTTCGGCTTCATTGCCGGAATTTTATATGCATATTTATTCAGAAATAAAGCAGAAAAACAATCCGAAATAAAAGCAGAAAAACTGCAAAATAAATTGCCAGAATAGATAATCATCTATAAAATTCGTATTTAAAATATGTTTTATTATGTGCTAAATCCTCTACAATCAATGTAATTATATTGCGACCCTTTTTTATTGCATTATCTACTCTATAAATTACAACCTGATTTTTCTTATCATAGTAAAAAGGACGCCATTGACCATTTACAAATCCACTATAATTAAGTATCCCTGTATTATCGAAAACATTGAAAAAAAGCTGCGATTGTTTCGACAAATTTTTATTAACAAGCTTTACTTCCGGGTTTATAGTATCCAATACAAGAGAAAATTTACCCATTTCTTTTGTAAAAGCATTAAAGAAACCTTCGTTAATTCTACCAGATAAAAATTTCTGTTTACCCTTAAAATCCTCCCTAAGTATCAACAATTTATTTTGTAAAGAATCGGGCATATCTGGAATTTTTATACTAATTATAAATGGTTTAGAAACAGGTAAAAAGTAATCTCCAACTAAATATGCATCTGAAATGCCTATACTATCTTCTATCTTCTTTACTGAAAATTTTGTATCAGAAAAAAAAGTATTTTTATCAAAAAATAGTTCTATATCTTTGAAAATCAAATAATTAGCAGTATCATAAGCAAGAAGAGTATCATAAGCAGGACTATAATGAAATTTAAACTTACTTAATTTAGTTGTATTTTTTACCTGAAAATCAATTTCATTCTCATTACCATAAAAATCTCTAACTACGTATCGTATTATATGAAAGTCATTATCATAAAAAACAGCGACACCATTATTTCTAATAGAATCATATATCGGAAGTTTATTTCCGGGCTCAACCAAAGAACGCTGTATTTTATGCCCTGTTTTCAACCGTAATTTATAATCCTGAAAAGAATTAATAGCTCTCTGCTGTTCAAATACGAGTTTATCAAAATGATAAGCCAAAAACAAAGTATCATCTACATACATTTTTACGCTGTATATACCAAAACGATTTCTACTATAATTAAGATAATCATAAGCTTCTATCCCAAAATAAACCGCACCATATACTATTATCGGAGGATTAAGATGATATTTGCCTTCTATTACCTGCACAGTTTTAATTAGTGGTTTATGTAAAAAATTTACCAAAGAAGTATCCGTAGCCGGATAAATAACAATTGTATTTATCTGAGGTTTTTTAGTGTCATAAAAATGTAAATGAAACAATAACGGATTTAAAGCCGTATCATCTTTTGTTCTCATCTCAAAATGCAAATGAGCTCCATAAGAATTACCAGAATTGCCGCTATATCCTATAATTTCGCCCCGTCTAATTTTTATCAGCCCACTATCCGGATACAAATCAACTTCGGTTTGTTCAGCAGCAAGTTGCTTGGCTAAAATATATCGTTGCAATTTAGATGAAAAACGACTTAAATGAGCATAAACACTTTTATAACCATCTGAATGCATAAGATATACAACTCGTCCATAACCTGTTGAGGAAACTTTTATACGACATACATAACCATCAGAAACAGCATATATAGGAATACCCACTTTCTTATTCACACTAAAATCAAGCCCTGTATGAAAATGATTAGGTCGTAATTGAGCAAAATTACCTGTAATTTTTAATGAACCTTTCAATGGCGGAGCAATAACAGGATATTGAGCATAAACAATTGTTGAATATAAAATCATATATAGCAAAACAATCTTTTTCATATCTAAAATATTAAAAAATAGATGACAAAAATAAAAAAATTGTTAATATTAAACAACAGATTTTAATCAGATTTGATAAGAAAATAAAAACTAAAATTCCAAATTTTGAATTTTATATTTCTAAATTTGCATAAGGCTTATAAAAACTTATTTTTGTATATGAAAGTATTGATAATATGTACAGGTAATACATGCAGAAGCCAAATGGCAGAAGGATTTCTTAAACATTACAAACCACAATGGCAAATTTTTTCTGCGGGTACAAATCCCGGTAAAGAAGTTAACCCTTATGCTATTAAAGTTATGAACGAAATTAGTATTGATATAAAAAAACAGAAACCTAAAAATGTAAAAAACTTTGTAAATCAAAACTTTGATTATGTAATAACTGTATGCGACAAAGCAAAAGAACAATGCCCTATATTTTACGGAAAAGTAAAACATCGCATTCACATCGGATTTAGAGATCCCGCCGAAGCTACGGGATCAGAACAAGAAATTCTAAAAGTTTATAGAAACGTCAGAGATGGTATCGTCAAAGCTTTTACTGAATTATTCAAAAATAAATAACAAAAAAGTTTATAAAAACAACTAATATGAAAAAAATAAAAGAAAATATTACTTTAAAAAATATAGCCGTAGTATTATTATTTATCATTTTAGTATTTCTCCTATATCCCTCAGAAAGAAAATTTAGATATGAATTTCAAAAAGGTAAACCTTGGCAACATAACAACTTAATAGCTCCCTTTGATTTTCCTATCTACAAATTAGAAGATGAATATAAAA
>CAZWVR010000123.1:0-5539 GCA_964637235.1 uncultured Bacteroidales bacterium
TCTCTCCCTCAGAAACCTCTCCTGTCAAATGATTGACAACATGATACTGGGGTATATCCGGTGCAAATACTTGATACTCACCACCATTTTGCATTATGGCGAGCATCGTCATTGTAGCTTCATGAATCTCAGCTCCATCATATACTCCGCACCCGGATAATACAACAGCAAATTTTTTTCCCATTGTTATATGTTTTAGGTTTATCCAAAATTAAACTTTTTATCAAAACTAACAAAATTAAACTTTATCAATAGCCTGTTACTTTAGCATCCCCCCTATAAATCTCTTTATTATCTTTATCATAAATTAACAGGCTGCCTGTTCCAGGTCCTTCGTAATAGGAATTTACAAAGCAATCATACTCATAATTGTCAGTTTTAAATATATAAATTTCATTTCCTTCGCTGCCCTCAATATTAAATTTACCATTTGGTATTATCTCCAAAGGTTTTTGGCTCATAGGTTCATCTGCATTCCACATAGCAAAACGGTATGTGCCGTCTTTCATTTGATCAATCCTAAATTTGTATTTATCGGTTTTCATAACAATAACAGGTTTATAAAAATCAGCCAGTGCAGGACAAAGATTTTTTCTGTCTTCTTCTATCAATTGTTGCCTTTGTTTTCTTTCTGCGGCAGAAAGGCGATTAATAACTTCTAAACTGCCGTCATAATCAAGCCACAGCAAACCATTGTTTAGCATAATCCCACGAAAGCCCGCAGTGGACCAGTCGTGCACAACATCTGAATGTATGATTACATTGCGAAGGCTATCGTCAAAAATTTCGTGATAATGCCTGATAAAATCCTGTTTATCTTTAATAGGTGGAAGAGGATACGGTCGCGGCATAGGATAAATAACTTTGTTTGCCAGTGCTTTAACATCGTTATTTTTTACGCATTGTATAAAATATTGCACGGCGGCACGATATTGTTTTTCTAATACTTCCTGGGCTTTACTAATTAAAAAAGCGTAAAAAATAAGCCCCATAAATAGTAAAAATTTTTTCATAGTCGTATTTTTTTAATTAAAACTTATATATGGTAAAATTACTGTATGCAAATATTTCTGCTCGTTATCTTTTATCTTGTTTCGTTCTTTAAGAATTACTTGGATATTGTATTTCTCTAAATCAGAAAGTTTATCGTTTACGTCATCATATAGCGGTTTATACCAAGGTATCTTTGAAAAATAAGTTTTCCATTTTTTAGTTTTAAATTTGTAGCCGTAGTCTGCATAAATTTCATTTCGCATAATATCTAAATCTTCCATACTCAAATGAAATGAAACTACATAAGCAGGAGCTTCTGTTATAGGTAATACTGTATCACCTATGACAAAGTAGCCATAAAAATATGAACTATCAAGTTTTTCGTATTTTGTAAATGGAAATTTTCTATGCGTTTTTATCTTAACAAAGCCACTGTCTGTAATCTTGTAATAATTATAATCAAAGTTTCCCTTACCGTCGTTGTAGTTTTTTATTCTAAACAGTGTATCATTTATGATTTTTAAAGTAAAATATTTCAAACAATCGTCTAAATTTATGCTATCATTATATAATCTTATAAGAAGTTCACTATATACGTCAAATGATTCATAAAATTTTTTGTTTATGGCAAAAAACTTTTTATAACGCTTCCAGAGATATAAAGAGTCATACAAAGTTATTTCATAGAAATAGTTATTGTTGCTTGTAGAGCCTATATACTTGACTACTGCTCTATTTGGTCCGGGTTCTACCCAATCGTCGCTAAGCATAGTTTCGTCCACAGGAAAAAATGAAGGAAACATAGAAAAACTCATACAGCAAGCCTGCTCCTGGGATATATGATAATATTGTTTAGTGCTGAAATTCCAGTTTGCGGCTGTTTTGTTCTCAAATGGCGAAACTTCATAAGCGGGATTTTTATAGTCTCCTTCTGCCACATATCCATATTTCCCATTTTTTTTGTAATAAAATTTTATATTTCTATCGTAAACAGGATAAAAAGCGTCGTACTCCGCGGGAAAAATCTGTTTACCTTCTGGAAATGAGTATAAACCAAATTTTTCATCTTTACAAACTTCGGCATAGCCTGCGTAAGTCTGCCCGGGATAAACAACGTAGTCATATTTTATTGGTATAATTACGTTTTTGTTAGTATCAGTAATGCCTACTGCTATTATATCATTATACTCAGAAACAAGCATTAGATAATAATAAGTTTTGCCATTGTATTTAAAACGGTAAATAGCAGTATCTACTGAGCTTTGCTGTGTAGTTGTAGTGTCCTTAGCAGGCATATTTTGTGTTTTTGTATCAGATTTTGAGCCGTTCACACAACCCCAAATAAGAATAACGCCCAACAAATAGACAATTGTTTTCATTTTTTTTTCTAAATTACACTTTCTAAATACTTAAAAAAAACTTTTTGATAAAAACTCAAATAATAAACATAAAAAAGCTTTATCAAAAGCTTAGAAAAAATTTAATATTTTGAATGCTTTCCGCCTCATTGCAATAGCTAAATAATCCGTACTTTATATAATTAGTAAAGCAAAAACATTAACTATATTTGACATAATTCATTCTTTTATCAGCCATAAAAAAACAATTATATGACATAATGTCATAAAGTCATCGTTTGGTGTTTATTTTGCAATTAAATTTCAAAACTCTAAAAAATAAATATTATGAAAATCTTAGCAAACAAAGCATTAACACTCCAAGAAATTCTAGTAAATCTATTGGGAGTAAAAGAAGATCCCTGTGTATCTATAATTGTAAATAAAGATACACCATCTCCAAAAAATAAAGTTTTTCAGCTTGCTGTAAAAAATGCTATAAAAGAAGCTATCAACAAATTATCAGAAAAAGGATACGACAAAAAATTAGTAAAAAAATTTAAAGAAAAATTATCAGAAATAGAAAATACGATAGTATATGAACGTGATTTTCAAGCAGTTGCATTATTTATGTCTCCTAATAGATTAGAAAAAGTATTATTACCATTTGAAGTAAAAAATAAAGTCATAATTGACAATAGTTTTGAAATTAGAGACCTCCTTAGAGCAGTCAATAGACTATTCCAATATGACGTAATTTTATTAAGCAAAAAGAAAACGAGATTTTTCAACGGTTTTTATAAATATTTACAAGAAGTTGAAGATTTATCTGATATTCCCGAAGGTATGGAATATTACCTAAATAGCAGAATAAATGAAAAACTTGACCCAGGAAAAGCCGAAAGTGAAGCTATGCGTTTATATACAATTGATATAGATCACTTCCTGCGAATATATTCAGATATGCATACGCCACTAATAGTCATGGGCGATAAAAAATTAGTATCCTATTTCAAAAACCATACTAAAAAACCTAATAAAATCCTTGCTGAAATATACGGAAGCTACGACGATAAACGGCTATCTGTGATAAGAGAAAAAATTAACGAAAAAATTAACGAATACAAAGACAAAAGAGATATACAATTACTGCAAAGAATTCAACCTGATATTGACAGATATAGCTATGTATCTGGCATACAAGAAGTATGGACAGCAGCTGCAATGAAAGAAGCCAGAATCCTAATAGTAGAGGAAGGATACAAAGTAGAAGGATATAGCGTTAAAAATGGATTGTTCTTAATATTTAAAAAACCTGATAACGAAGATTATGAATACCACGCTGACGCAATTGACGATTTAGTAGAAATGGTGCTTATTCAAGGCGGTGAATCATATTTCGTAAAACCCGGATTACTGGAAAAATACGATAAAATTCTATTGACGACAAGAGTATAAAAAAAACATTATATTTGCATAACCAAAATAATTTTGTATGGCATAAAATACATTGATAATAAAGCCATACAAATAGGCAGGCGAAAGCAACAAATTGCCCCAGTCGCCTGCCTTAATTTTAAAAGTATAAAACCATAAAATATAAAAAATGGCATTCTTTAAACAATTAAACATTAGCGGAGAGAGCCAAAGTAAAGAGAAGGATCTGCTCAATCAAACACCATCAGAACATGTTAGGCTTGTTATAATAGGTTCGGGTCCAGCAGGCTATACAGCCGCTATTTATGCAGCACGTGCAAATCTCAATCCTGTATTATATCAAGGTATGGAACCCGGGGGTCAATTAACAACTACAACAGAAGTAGAAAACTATCCCGGCTATCCCGAAGGTGTCTCAGGTCCTTTAATGATGGAAGAATTTAAACAGCAGGCTGAACGCTTCGGAACAGATATCCGCTTCGGAGAAATTACAAAAGTAGATTTAGGCGTAAGACCTTTCAAACTCGTAGTAGATGACGAAAAACTTATAACCGCAGATGCAATTATAATTGCTACGGGCGCTACTGCTAAATATCTCGGCTTAGAATCAGAACAAAGACTAAGAGGTGCTGGCGTTTCTGCTTGTGCAACTTGCGACGGTTTCTTTTTCAAAGATAAAATAGTTGCAGTAGTAGGAGGCGGTGATACTGCTTGCGAAGAAGCTCTTTATCTGGCGGGATTAGCTAAAAAAGTATATATGCTCGTAAGAAAACCATATATGAGAGCTTCTAAAATTATGCAAAAAAGAGTTATGGAAAACCCTAAAATAGAAGTTTTATTTGAACATGAAACCGTAGAACTACTCGGAGAAAATAAAGTAGAAGGTGTACGCGTCGTAAAAAGAAGAGGTAAACCTGACGAAAAAATATATGATATACCTATCGATGGCTTCTTTTTAGCAATAGGACATAAACCAAATTCGGATATATTCAAACCTTGGATAAAAACAGATGAAGCAGGTTTTATAATTACTGAATGTAAATCCACAAAAACAAATGTAGAAGGTGTATTTGCAGCCGGTGATGTCCAAGATCCTAAATATAGACAAGCCGTTACAGCTGCTGGAAGCGGCGCTATGGCTGCAAAAGACGCTGAAATGTATCTATACTCCTTAGAAGAAAACATCTAAAAAACTACACGGGTAGGGATAAAAATAACTCCCTACCTCTATTTATTTTTTTGCAGCAAAAAATTAATCTTTGCCTCTAAACTATCTATTCTCTGCTGTTGTTCTTGAATAGCTTTCACAAGTACTGGTATAATTTTCTGATAATCAATACTCCATAAATCTGAGCTTTCATCAGAGGGTTTATATACTGTCTCTGGTACCACTTTATATAACTCCTGTGCTATAAAACCAATCGTCTCTTCGCTCTCTTCTTTATTAAGAATAAGATGTCCATCTTTAAACTCAGACGAATATTGCCTATATTGATGAGGCTTCAATTGCATTATCGTTTCTATTCCATAAGGCAAATCTCTTATATCATCTTTTATTCGTCTATCGGAATACGTATACCATGCGTTTGCTCTTCCTCTTCCCGTAATATCAGCATTATTGGGCAGTTCTAATCTGTATACAGGAGAATTTTTTCCAATACCTACATTACCATTACTATTTAAAAATAATTGTGCAGTCGTCCACGGATGAGTATCATCTTCAATAGCAGAAAAATATGCTCCTATTAGACTATTACCATCTCCATATATGC
>CAZWVR010000124.1:0-5478 GCA_964637235.1 uncultured Bacteroidales bacterium
CTCCTATTACAAATTTACCCGTAGGATTTACAAGTAATTTATAATCTTCATTAAAAAATCTTTGCTGCTTTTCCGGCAATTTTTCTCTAACTCGCGGAATAAGCACGTTTTTAATATCAGAAGTGATAATTCTAAGCATATCCTCTTCTGCTTGTCGAATATCCTCAGGATTTTGAGATTTAGGACGTATAAATTCATCGTGTTGAGTAGATATCAATATAGTATCTACTTTTATAGGCATGTTATTATCATCATAAAGTATTGTCACCTGAGATTTTGCATCAGGTCCCAAATATGTCATCTGTTTGCCTTCTCGCCGAATAGCAGAAAGCTCTTGCAACAGAAAATGAGCTAACTCGCTACCATAGGGCATAAAATTATCCGCTTCTCTCACAGCATAGCCAAACATGATACCTTGATCTCCTGCACCTAAATTTTCCAATCCATCTCTTTCTACACCACGCCGTATATCCGGCGACTGTTCATGAATAGTAGATATTATTCCACAAGAATCCGCCTCAAACATATAATGACTCTTGGTATAACCTATTTGTCTTATTACATCCCTAACAGTAGCTCTTACATCTACCCAAGCATCTGTGGAAACCTCACCACCAACAATAACTAAGCCAGTAGTTACAAACGTCTCACACGCAACCTTCGAATTCGGATCCTGAATTAAAAACTGATCTAATAGAGCATCTGAAATCTGATCCGCAACTTTATCCGGATGCCCCTCCGAAACCGATTCAGACGAAAATAAATATGGCATTTCCCTATATTTTTGTTTAATTTGCAAAGGTAAAAAAAAATCTAATGATACAAATAGATGATAAAATTATAAGTTTTGATGTAATAGAAGAATTTTTTAAATGCGATTTACCTAAATGCAAAGGAATATGCTGCTATGAAGGTAAATCTGGGGCACCATTAGAAAAAAATGAAATTGAAAAAATTAAAAAAATCTACCCCAAAATAAAAAAATATCTCCCACTAAAAAATATTGCTATAATCGAAAAAAAAGGTTTCCACGAAATTGACGATGAAGGAGATACTGTCACTACCTTGGTAGATGGTAAAGAATGTGTTTTTGCTTATCAGGAAAACGGAATTTTTAAATGCGCTTTTGAAACTGCATATCTAAATAATGAAACTGATTTCAAAAAACCTATTTCCTGTCATCTTTTCCCTATTCGCATAAAAAAATACGACAATTTTATTGCGGTAAATCTTATTAAAGCTAAAATATGTTCACCTGCATTTTTTCGTGGAAAAAAAGAAAAAATTAAAGCCTACGAATTCTTAAAAGAACCTTTAATCCGTGCCTTCGGAAAAGATTTTTTTTATAAATTAGATTATGCTGCCAAATACTTAAAAATTTCCAAATGAAATACATTTACTTGATAATCATTAAATTATATACAGCATCAATTTTTTTGGTTTCCCCATTCAATAACAAAGCAAAACAATGGATAAAAGGAAGGAAAAACTGGAAAAATAAACTAAAAAAAAATAATGCAAAAGAAAATTGGATATGGTTTCATGTAGCCTCCCTCGGGGAGTTCGAACAAGCTAGACCTCTTATTGAAAAAATAAAACAGCAAAAACCTTACTTTAAAATATTACTTACTTTTTTTTCTCCATCTGGTTATGAAATCCGCAAAAATTACAGTTATGCCGATAATGTTATGTATCTCCCTGCGGATAGCCCTAAGAATGCCTCCTTTTTTTTAGACAGAATAAATCCTAAAATAGTATTCTTCGTAAAATACGACTTATGGTATTTCTACCTAAATGAAATAAAAAAAAGAAAAATAAAAGCCTATCTTATTTCTGCTATTTTCAGAGAAAATCAATTATTTTTTAAAAAATACGGTAGATGGTACGCCAATGTTTTAAAAGCTTTTGATAAAATTTTTGTTCAAGATGAAAATTCTAAAAATCTGTTACAAAAAATTGGTATTCAAAACGTTATAATAACAGGGGATACTCGCTTCGATAGAGTAATTGCTATCGCAGAAAACTCCTCGGATATACCAGTTATCAAAAACTTCTGTCAAAATAATTTTTGTATCGTAGCTGGAAGCACATGGGAACCCGACGAAAAACTCATCGCCCGCTTTCTATCAGAAACTAAGGATAATATAAAATTTATAATAGCACCTCATAATATTGATAATCAACATATTAACAAATTGGAACAATTATTGTCAGTTTCCTATATAAAATATTCAAATATCAAAAACGAAATTCCCCAAAATATCCGCGCTGTAATAATTGATAACATTGGTATGCTGGCATCTTTATATAAATACGCACAAATTGCATATATTGGAGGAGGCTTCGGTGAAGGTATTCATAATATACTTGAAGCAGCTGTCTATGGTATAGTTGTTATATTCGGTCCAAAATATCATAAATTTAAAGAAGCAATAGATTTAATTCAACTTCAAGCCGCTTTTTCTATAAAAAATTTTTATGAATTTAAAGAAAAACTATATTATTTTGTCAAAAATAGAACTCAATTAGTAAAATTAGGAACAATTGCTAAAAAATATATTTACAAAAATAAAAATGCTACTGAAAAAATATTCAAACAAATTGATTTTTAATAAATTATGAAAAAAATTGTAATATACATATTCATTTTTCTTTTGCATTTAGGAATTAAAAATTCATATGCCCAAGACGATAGTACAAAGATTAAGCTATATATCAATAACATAGATTTTTATCTCAAAGATAATAGTAATTACAATAAGATACCTATTCTATTTGATAGTTTAAAATTTTTGATCAATAAAACTAAATCCCGTCCATATTTCAAATTACAATACCACATACTGAAAGCACATTACTATACAGATATAGGTAATTTAGATTCAGCCCAAATCGAAATTAAAATAGCTTATAATATCTCTAAAAAGAATAATATAACCTCCTCAAAATTATATAATGAATGGGGACGAATAAAATACTATGCAGGAGATTATAAAAAAGCTGTGGAATATTTAGAAAAAGCATACGAAATAGCTAAAAAAAATGACAAGAATCTGAAATTAGAAATACTAATGAACTTAGGCATAGCCTATAAAAGCCTCGGACTATACAATAAAGCTCTCGAAAAATATATCACTGCACTAAAAGCAACAAATGATACATCATTAAAAATAACATTATTAAACAACATCGCAGTTATACACAAAAAACAAGGCAACTATTATAAAGCATTAAAATATTTAAAAAAAGCGTATAATATTACAAAACAATCAAATAATAACACTCTCATCCCTCTAATAAACTTAAATATCGCTTCAATATATCTTACTTTACACAAAAATGATACTGCATACAAATATTTAAAACCAGCCGTAGATAGTCTCAAAAATAAAGGTAATATCGTATACTATCTCCAAGCACTAAGTTTATTAGGTGACTACTATAAAAATAGCCATCAGTACGATAAAGCTTTTTCTCTTTACTCACAACTATTAGATTTACAACAAAAATATGGATTTAACACTATACGAACTCTTGCAGATTTAGCCCAATTATATAAAAACTTCGCAGATAGCATTAAAAATAAAGAATACTACAATAAAGCATTAAACTATGCGCTTAAAGGGATGCAATTAAGCCAACAAAAACATTCCTTAGATTATCTTACAAAATTTTATTTAATTCTCTCCAAAATATATGCAACTTATGGCAATTATAAAAATGCATATAAATACGCAATTTTATTTATCGACTCAAATAATGTTCTATTCAATATGCAGAAAACAAAAGCTATCCAAGAATTAGAGACAAAATATGAAACAGAAAAAAAACAACAAGAAATTGAAAAACAGAAACTTATAATTGAAAAACAAAAATTGCAAACAAAAAGAGACAGGGCAATACAAAGAAGTTTAATTTCTATATCCATTTTAGTTATAATCATCGCATTTGTTTTATATAGAGGCTACATAAGAAAAAAACGAGACAATGAAATCATAAAACGCAAAAATTTATTATTAGAACAAGCAAACCGCGAAATAGAAGCACAAAAAAATTTAGTCCAAAAGCAAAAAGAAGAAATTGAAACAATTCATAAAAAGCTTACAGATAGTATATCTTATGCACAAAGAATTCAAAATGCAGCTATGCCAAAAGCAGAGGAACTCGCAGCTCTATTTAAAGAATATTTTATCATATTTAAACCTTTACAAGTTGTTAGTGGTGATTTTTACTGGGTAAAACGCGTCAATCAATATATAATTTTAGCAGTAGCAGATTGTACGGGACATGGTGTCCCGGGTGCCTTCGTAAGTATGCTCGGTATAAGCCTTTTAAACGAATTAGTACAAAAAAAAGAAATTATTCGTACCGACATACTTTTAGAAGAAATGAGAAAAAAAGTCAAAAGTGCTCTTGGACAATTACATGACAAAACAGCACAATTTGACGGTATGGATATAGCCGTATGCGCATATAACACAGAAAATAATACTCTGCAATATTCAGGTGCAAATAGACCTCTAATTATAATCTCAAAAGATGGAAAACTAACTGAATATAAACCTGTTAAAAATCCTGTCGCATTCTACTTTGCCGAAAAACCTTTTACATACCAAAAAATAGATATTCAACCTGATGACATAATTTATCTATTTACCGACGGAATAACTGACCAATTTAATAAAGAAAACCATAAATTTTCAAAACGCAGACTCAAGCAAATGCTTTTAGAAATATATTATTTACCCTTGGCAGAACAAAAAAATATCATTGAAAAAAAATTAAACGAATGGATGCAAGAGACTGAACAACTAGACGATATCACCATTATGGGAGTCAAATTTTCTTAAACTTCAGAAATGAAACTTGACAAAATAATAATAGATTTTATCAATGAACATCACGTTCTTACATTAGCAACATCTAACGAAAATAAACCCCACGCTTGCAATTGTTTTTATGCCTTTGATATACAAGATATTGTTCTAATTTGTACCTCCGACACAAAAACAAAACATATATCCGATGTTTTGAAAAACAATTTTGTTGCAGGTTCAATAGTTTTAGAAACTACTAAAATAGGCAAAATTCAAGGCATCCAATTTTATGGGTATATGTTTCCTGCCCAAAATGAAAAATTAGAAAAATACAAAAAAATATACTTAAAACGCTTCCCTTTTGCCGTATTGAAAAATAGTCAATTATGGTATATAACTCTTACTTATATCAAAATGACAGATAACCGCTTAGGTTTTGGAAAAAAACTTATTTGGAAAAAAGAAACATCTAAATAACAAAGCTTGAAAAAAAACTTTAAGTAGCCTATATACATTAAATTCAGCCTACTTAAATACCTGATAAAAATCATAGTCTCTCCTGATTTATGTCATAGAACTCAAAGACAATTTCCTGTTTTTTAGCCTAAAAAAAGATATGGACACAGCAACCTTAATCAAAGACCTTGTAAAAGAACACGGC
>CAZWVR010000125.1:0-5476 GCA_964637235.1 uncultured Bacteroidales bacterium
CTAACTCTTTATTAGAAGCAACGGTATTCGCTCATAGAGCTGCTATGGACTCAATAAAAGATTTCTCCAACATAAAATTCAACGACACAATACCCGATTGGGATGATACTGGAACAACATATCCAGAAGAAATGGTACTTATAACTCAGGAATTTAAAGAATTACAACAAATTATGACAAATTATGTGGGTATAGTTAGATCTAATTTACGATTGGAACGAGCTTTAAAAAGATTAGAAATTTTATATAAAGAAACAGAAGCACTATATGAAAAATCAAAAGTCTCTCCTCAAATTTGTGAATTAAGAAATGGTATAAATGTAGCTTATCTAATAATAAAAATGGCAAAACAACGTCGAGAAAGTAGAGGTTTACATTACAATATAAATTACCCACTCAAATTGAAAAATCCATTTATCAATTAAGCTTCGGCTTTATCCTTTTCATCAACACAGGGCAATTTAATAACAAAAGAAGTTCCTTTATTCAATTCAGAATAAACTTCTATATTGCCACTGAATTCATCTATCATCCTTTTTACATAACTTAATCCTAACCCAAAACCTTTAACATCATGTATATCCGTATCTTTACCTCTGTAAAATTCATCAAAAATATGCTTTAAATGCTCCCTACTAATTCCAATACCATTATCAGAAATCTTTAAAACAAACTGATTATCTTCATTATAAGTTTCTACACGAATTTCTAATTTTTTTCTCTTATCCCTGTATTTAACAGCATTGTCTAACAAATTTTGAACTACATTATTGAAATGATCCCTATCGACCAATATAATCGTATCCTTTGCATTAAAGTTTGTAATCAATTTACCCCCAACTTTTTTTACATGAATCTCAAAAGATTTAACAGCATGCTCTATTATTTTATGGGCATCATAAAAATCGCGATTTATTATAGCCATACCTTTTTCTAACATTGCAATCTGAAGTATCTTTTCAACTAAAAACTGCAATCTTTTAGCTTCGCTAAAAATAGTATTGGCAAGATTCCTTGCCATATCCATAGAAACTTTGATATTCGGATCTTTAATCATCTCCGAAGATAACCGTATAGTAGCAATCGGAGTTTTTAATTCATGAGTCATATTATGAATAAATCTATTTTTTATCTCATTTAATCTTTTTTGCTTAAATAATGCATACACAGATAAAATGAACATTATAATCATAATAAAACTCAAAACTACAACAGGAGTCATCAATTTGTTTATATTTTCATACCGAATAGCACTTTCATCAGGGAAATACAAAACTAAGGAATATTTAGGAGCTCTGATATAATCATTTTCAAAAAGTGGTTGATAAAAAAACTCTGTTTTCTTAGTTTTCCTAACTTTAAATGTAAAACTATTAGTTTGGTAAATTGTATTATTACCACTGCTATCTAAAATAGCAAATTCATAATGTTCCTTTATTTCATATTTAGCAAAAATACTATCCAAAATTTTTTTTACTTTCTCAGGCTTTATTCTTGCATTTATCGGTATTTTCCGCTGAGTAAGATTTGCTATTAATTGAATTACAAAAATCGTCCTATTATTAGAAAGATTCACATCTCCTCCTTTATATATGCTGATTTTTGAATTATCCTGAGGCTGTTTTATATTCTGCAATAAATCCATCATCAACTTTTTCGATAGTGCAACACTATCTTTACTATACACTACAGAACTTGTAGACATATAAGAAATAATTTCTGAACGTTCTATTTCAGTAGCTGCATTAGCTAATGCAGATCTAACAATTGAAACAAATTGTTCCTCATTATTTAACTGAATAAATCTTATAATTTTAGCTTCATAAACAATCATCAAAACAACTAAAATAGCTATAATCAAAACAATAAAAAACATGAAAAACTTTTTAAAAAAAATAGCTTTTTTCATTTGCTCAACGATTTTTGTATTGTTGTTCATAATATTTTTGATACTCACCAGATGTCACTCTCTCTAACCACTCTTGATTATTCAGATACCAATCAACGGTCTTTTCTAAACCTTCCTCAAAACTTACTCTTGGCTTCCAACCGAGAGTATTTCTTAACTTTGAAAAATCTATGGCATATCTTTTATCATGCCCTGCCCTATCTTTTACAAAAGTTATTAAAGTACGAGAATAACCTTGCTGCCTTCCTAACTTTTTATCCATAATATCGCATAAAGTTTCAATTAAATCAATATTTCTCCATTGATTATCTCCACCGATATTATACGTCTGCCCCACTTCCCCTTTATGGAAAATTAAATCTATTGCTTCTGCATGATCTTCTACATATAGCCAATCTCTTACATTATCACCTTTTCCATATATGGGAATTGGTCTATTGTTTTTTATATTATTTATAGCCAGAGGAATAAGTTTCTCAGGGAACTGATAGGGACCGTAATTATTAGAACAATTAGATATCACTACTGGGAGCCTATAAGTATTATGATAAGCCCTAACAAAGTGATCTGAACTAGCCTTGGATGCAGAATATGGACTTTTAGGATCATAACAAGTTTCTTCAGTAAAAAATTCATCATCATTTTCAAGTGAACCGTAAACTTCATCGGTAGAAACATGATAAAATAAAACATCATCTCTGCCTTGCCAATATTTTTTAGCAATATTAAGTAAAGTCACAGTTCCTACTACATTTGTATAAATAAAATCCATCGGATTTAAAATAGACCTATCCACATGGGACTCCGCAGCCAAATGAATTACCGCATCTATTGCATATTTTTCAAAAATATTATCAACAAGCTTTTCATCTTTAATATCTCCCTTTATAAAAGTATAATTTGGATAATTTTCAATGTCTTTTAAATTCTCCAAATTACCTGCATATGTTAGTTTATCCAAATTTATTATCCGATACTGCGGATATTTCTTTACAAATAATTTTACAACATGGGAACCTATAAAACCTGCTCCTCCGGTAATAAGAATATTTTTTTTCATAACAAAAATTTATTCGTTTGCGTAAAATTTTAATTTTTTAAAATTTAAAATTTTTATTTTTCTTCTGTTTAACTCTATTATATTATCTTGTTTAAACTCTGAAAGCAGTCTTATAGCAGTTTCTGTAGCTGTACCTATTAAATTAGCTATTTCCTCTCGAGACAAAGAAATTTTTATATATCCTTTTTCATCAACTCCGAAATTATAATATAAAAAAAGTAGAATACTAGAAAGTCTTTCCCGTACAGTTTTTTGTGCCATCTCGACAATAAAACGATTTACTTCTGTTAATTCTTTATAAGAAATTTGAATAAGACGTAAAGAAAAATCAGGATTATTTTTGGCTATTTCAATAAATATTTTTGCGGGGATAAAACAAATTAAAGCATCTTCAATAACTTCCGCCGAGGTTGAAAAATTTTCAGCACTAAGTACTTCATTAAAACCTATTAAATCGCCCTCCTTGGCAAAACGCAATATTTGAGGTTTACCCTCAGAACCTTCTTTATATATTTTTAAAATTCCTTTTTTTATACAATAAACACCCCTGCCCTTTGAACCTTCATAATATAAAATTTCTCCACGTTTATAATATTGGCATGACTTTTCATAATAAAGCTGCTGTATTTCCTCTTTTTTTAAAAAATATAATGGAGATTTGAAATTTACGAAACATTTATCGCATGTAGTTTCTTGGAATTTAGACATTGCTACAAAATTAATTTTTTATTTAGAGAAAAACTTTATTTTTGCAAAATTAAAAAAAATAAACCTTTAACCAATGAAAGCAGAAAGAATTTCAGTATCATTAATTGACGGTTTAGCTTTTGAAGGAGAAGTCAATGGTTTTAAAATTATCTTAGACGCGGAACCACAAGTAGGTGGTAAAAATAGAGGACCGCGTCCAAAACCATTAATGCAATTATCATTAGCAGGGTGCACGGCTATGGACGTAATTTCAATAATATACAAAATGCGAATAGAATTAGAAGAGTTCAAAGTACATGTAGATGGAGAACTTACAGAGGAACATCCTAAACATTACAGCAGTATGCATCTCATCTACGAATTTAAAGGCGCTAATTTACCTTATCCAAAATTAGAAAAAGCTGTTAAACTCTCACAAGACCGCTATTGTGGAGTTTCATACTTATATCGTAAGGTAATGAAACTTACATATGAAATTCTTGTTCACGATACAGGAACAGGCGAAACTTATTCACATTTTTATGAAAAATAAAACAAAAGGGCGTCTAAAAAAGCGCCCTTTTTATTTTCTTAAAAATTTTCACTTTAATATTTAGGCTTTACTTCAAAAATTCTTTCTAAATGTCATAAAAATTTCTTTTTGGACAGCTCGTCAATATTTAAAGTTAATTATTATTTTATTTTCAATTTTAAATCTTTTGGAAATTTAAAGCCTGTATAAGCTACAAAATCTTGTATTCTTTCTTTAATTTCATTTTCGGTCAAAGAGAGTAATCTCTGTGTTCCAAACTTTTCTACATTAAAAGACGCCACAGCAGAAGCAATAACAACAGCATTTTTCATATTCTCAAAAGAAAAATCATTAGTTTGAGCAAGATACCCACAAAAAGAACCTGCAAAAGTATCACCTGCACCAGTGGGATCATACACCTCTTCTAATGGATATGCTGGCATAAAAAACATCTGATCACCTCTGGCATAAAGGGCTGCACCATTATCTCCTTTTTTAATTATAACAAACTTAGGCCCATATGTAAATATTTTTCTTGCTGCTTTTAATAAAAAGTATTCATCTGTCAATAAACGGGCTTCCTCCTCATTTATAGTAATTACATCTATTTGTGCAATCACTTCCAAAAGCCGCTCACGACTATTTTGTATCCAATAATCCATTGTATCTAATACAATTAACTTTGGGCGAACTGCAAGTTGGGAAATGACCTTATATTGGACATCAGGGGATAAATTGCCAAGCATTAGAACCGTAGGAGTTCTATACTCTTGCGGTAATACAGGATCAAATTCAGCTAATACATTCAATTCTGTTCTAAGTGTATGTCTAATATTCATATTTTTCTCATATTTCCCCTCCCAATAAAAAGTTTTTTTATCCTCCTTACGAATCAAACCAGCCAAATCAATACCTCTACTCCTAAAAATATCTATATATTTTTCTGGGAAATCTCCTCCTACTATTGAAATTAGATTATTTCGGATGTTAAATATAGAAGCAGCAATAGAGATATAGGTACCAGCACCGCCTAAAATTTTGCCACTTTTGGCAAAAATAGTTTCAATAGAATCAAAAGCGACACTACCGACTGTTAGTAATGTATTCATAGATAAATTTTAAACCGACCAAAAATAAAATTTTTACAGATAAAAAAAAATTTACTTTTTTTAAGAAAAATAATTTGCTTTTTAAAGGGATAAGCAATATTTTTGCAGTGATTTTAAAAAATACTCTCCAGTAGCTCAGTTGGTTAGAGCACCGGACTGTTAATCCGGGTGTCGCAGGT
>CAZWVR010000126.1:0-5461 GCA_964637235.1 uncultured Bacteroidales bacterium
TATACCTTGTAGAAACTGGCAATGCCGCTATAATTATAGAACAGCAAAACCGCCTAAATAAAAACATCCTTTTTGTCAGAGAAATATATTTCGGTAAAAAAGTTGACGCTTTTCACAAAAGGCATTATATAGAACTAAAAACTGGAACTTGGATAAAAAAGCACCCTCTATCTGACAACGACATAAAAAAATGCGAAGCCCAGATAAAACAAGAGCAAATTAAAAGAAAAACACCTCCTCCACAACAACTCATAAAATGGATAAATGAAGAGTTTGAACTTAGTCTTGACTTCAATATTTTTGAATTTCCTGACTGGGTAAATTACACTCTAAACGATACCGCAGACGCAGGACTTAATGTCTCTGACATTAAATTATTTGGACAAATTCTAAACGAGATAGCAAACGATAGAATAGAGAAAAAAAACAACTTTTTAATAAATGAAAAACTACAAATTTTTGAATATCAACAATACAATCTGGCTATTTTTTATAAACACTATAAAATTAACGCAAGAGAAATAATTATACTTTTTGGCGGAGCAAATCTAAATACACAAAAAAACTACTATCAAAAGTTAAAACATAAATTCTCTGCAAACGATTTTGGGCAAAAAATAAATTTCAACTCTATTGACGACATCTCTAAACAGGCAAGTCGCGCTTATCCCATCTGGACTGTTAAAAATGCTCAAAATATTGACTATCTGTGGTTTGCAATAGAAAAAAATTCTGAACTGGATAATCTCGCATTACTTTCCGAACAAATTGATTTACTGAATAATATCCGAGAACAATTGCCAATTTATATCTACGGACAGGCAGGAAGTGGCAAATCTACAATTCTTTATTATGTTTTTGCCAATTTGTATTACCTCTCTATAATGAACGACATTTTGCATAACAAAATGATTTTTCTCTCCGAAAACAAAAATCTTTTAGAAAGAACTAAACAAATTGTCAGAAGTCTGCTTTTGAATAATCCTAAATGGGCTCTAAAAACTGATGATTTACAAGAACTTGACATATATTTCAAAACTTTTCGCGATTTTATCCTTGAAATAATCCCTGAAAAATATAAAAACAACTTTCCAGAGGAAAAATATTTAAACTTCCCCAAATTTAAAGAACTTTATTTGGCAAATCATTCGCTTTATAAAGTTAGAAATGAAATATCACCAGAGGAAGCATGGTTTACGATTACGACTTTTATTTATGGCTATGATTTAGAAAATATCTATCTATCAAACGATTACGAGAAAATTATCAAAAAACTAAGAAAGCATATACCAAAAGAACGCTATAAAAAGGTTGAGCAAGAAATTTTGCCATTTTACGAAAAATTGGTCAATGAGGAAGGATACTGGGACAAATTACAAGCTATCAGATTTATTAACGAACGTGTAGGCTTTTCGCCAAAATATCTAGCTATTATTTGCGACGAAGCACAAGACTTTTCTCGTGCTGAAATAATGTTTATAATCAGGCAGTTAGAACTTTCAAAATACAATCTGGCAGATATAACAAACCTACCTATAATCTTTGCAGGAGACCAAAATCAGACAGTAAATCCTACTGGATACCGCGACGACGACATTCAGACTATTATACGCAATGAACTGGAAACTCTCAATTTCAATGGAGACTTAAATGCTTTTGAATCTGAATATAACTACCGCTCAATTAAACAAATTGTTTACTTGGCTGATATTATTCAATATTACAGAAACAAAGTGCTATCACTCAAAATAGAAAAACCGCAACTCCCTAAACGTCAGGAAGATATAAAATCAAACATTTTCTTCTCATACGATTTTTTAAAATCTAAACCTGCACTGAAAGAAGACATAAAAAAACGCGTTAAATATAAAATGTTCATCATTCCTGCTGACCTCTTTGAAAAAAATGAATATATCAACAAAAACGAACTTTTAAATGAACTGGCAGATAGCAACGACCTTATCCGCACAGCAGTAGAAACAAAAGGCATTGACTATAAACAAGTGGTAATTTACGGTTTTGGTGAATATTTTCTCAAAAACTTTTCTGACACTCTGGAACTCAAAAATACCGATGAAAATATTGCATTCATTTACAAATATTTTTTCAATAAATTGTATGTAGCAATCACCCGCGCCCAGAATGAACTGTTGATTATTGACTCTGAAGAAGCTTGGAAAAAATTCTGGCAATACCTTATAAATCAAGACTTTACAGATGAAAAATGGGCATTTTTAAACAATGAAAAAAATAATCTTATTTCAAAAGATATTGAAAACAGCATAACCCTAATAAAAGAAAGCAAAAAAGAAAATGCTCTGGAAGTTGCCACAGCAGAAAAAGATCTCGGAATAATGGAGCAGAACCCTACTCGCCTAAAAGTAGCGGCAAGTTTATTTGCTACTTATGGCGAAAATACAGAAGCAAACTACTGCCTCGCTCTGGCACAAGAATATCAAGGAAACTTCTTAGAAGCAATAAAATACTACGAAAAAATAGGACAATTAGACAAAATCTCCGAAATAGCATTTAATATACAAGAATTTGAAAAACTTTTTTCATTAGACATAACTCTGATTGAAAATAAAACTGCTCATCAGATACGCTCTTTGCTTGCAAAAGCAATAAAACAAGATGATTTCTACACATCAGAAATACGCAAATTAAACGAACATTCCAAAATTTTAATCTCAATACTCAAAAAAATTGACTGGTATCAGGATATTATTCTACTGCTTATAAACTCTACAAAAAAGAAAGACAACAACTGGCATAAAAAAACAGCCCTGCAAATTCTCTGGGAAATTGCACAAAATATAAAACTTAATGATAAGCTTGTGCAAGAAATTGCACAATTAGCCGTAGATATTGACCACTCAATAACTGCCAAAATTTTAGAACTTTACAATCTGCAAAATAACATTCTATATTACAAAGCCAAACTCAGAGAAGCACACGAAAAACAAGAACCTGAAAATATAATTTTCTGGAATTTCAAACTTTTACTTGATTTTGATAAAAACGAAAATTATTTAAAAGAAATAAGCAAAATTTTCTCTCAATATTCAGACACGATACAAAAAGATAACTTTATCTTGCTCGCCGCTAATTTGACTTATCTATTAACAAATTTCACAAGGGATAAAACAGACCAACTATTGCAAACTATACAAACTATTGAAAACACTGACCAGCCGCATAGCATATACAACACTACTTTGGAAGTAATTATGCATTTTTCACCTAATAAACTGCTTACAACTTTTATCATAGAACGCTGGGCAAAATATACTTATCAGCAAAGCAAAGATATTAAGCCTATAAACGAATTTTACAGTCAAATTAGCAACACATTAAACCTTGATTATCAGGAATTTAACGAAAAAGAACTTAAAAAACTTGAACCTGTTAAGTCCGTTCCTATCAACTATCCGTCCCACGTCAGAAACTTAAAAATAGAAAATTTCAGACAATTTAACCTGCTGGAACTTCAAGACATCGGACAATTTAATCTGATTGTGGGAGACAATAATGCTGGTAAAACCTCGCTTTTGGAGGCATTACTCATTAACTCAGATACAGAAAAGACTATCCAATACCTAAAATATGCCTTTTGGCGCCGCAATGGTATAGAAGCCACAGAAAACATACATTTGCAAGAGTTTTTCCGCACCGACACTAACGAAATTATTTTAACTAATAAAGAAAAACGCTACAATTGGCAAATCAGAGTTACTCTAAACCAGATAAAAAATATAGACTTTTCACAAAAAACAAACGATATTGTGCCGTTTATTCCCTTCGGACGCGAAAATCTCAGACGCATTGCTAAATTTTACGAACAAGAAATATTTATTCACACTCGCAAAAGACGTGAGTTTCAGGATATGTTAAAAATTTTTATCCCCGACCTTGTGCTTATTTCTGCCGACACTAACGGAGATATTTTGGTAGAAACAAAAAACTCAGAACAAGCATTGCCGCTGTCATACTTCGGCGAAGGCGCATACAAAATGTTTCACACTTTAATTTATCTATACTACTTTAAAAATCAAAGAATTATGATTGACGAAGTGGACGCAGGTATCTACTATGCCCATTTTAAAGAATTTTGGAAAGCTCTGCTAAAACTTGCCGACAAGACAAACACGCAAATATTTGCAACTACGCACAACAAAGAATGCATTGAAATTTTTTTACAAGTGCTTAAAGACGACGAATTTGCCTCATTCAGAGACCGCTCTCGCGTTATTACTTTATACAAATTTGATCCCGACAAATTCAAAGCATATACACACAATTACGAACAATTCTCATTTTTAATTGACAATGAGTACGAAATACGTGGCGAACTACTTTAAAATCAATTTGTTATGACTAATAATGGATACATTATTTTGGTAGAAGGACAAGCAGATTTGACTTTTATTAGAGATGTTTTAAAATATTTAAATAAAAACTTAACAAGCAGGCATTATGAGGACAATAGAGAATTAAGACGTATTACTTTATCCGACGAGACTACAAAAATAACACTTTACTCTACTATGGGTTATACGCGTATTCCTAAAATAGCAGAAAATATAAAACCATACATAGAAAAAGGCAGAAAATTACTAATCATATTTGACGCAGACAGACCAGAAACACAAGGAGGTTTCAAGAAAAGGCGAGAACAAATTATAGAAATAGTAAAAGAACATCTTGAAATTGAATTAGAAGCAACAGATATTTTTCTCTTTCCTGACAATAAATCTGACGGCGACTTGGAAGACCTTTTATTACAATTAGTAGATAAACAACTATATGACCCTTTTGTAGAACCTTTTTTAAAGTATGCAGAAACTATTAAAGAATTGCCTAAAAAATTGAATAATGAAAAGATAAAAAAAACTTTTCACAAAGAAATAAGTTCTAGAAAAAACCGCATATTCAACTATTTTCAGGTTTATCAGGGAAAAACAAAAGCAAAAGAATCCGGGAGAGATTATCTAACAAAGGAAGGCTTATGGAATTTTGACGCCGACGCATTAAAGCCCTTGATAGAATTTTTTAATAAAAATCTAAACTTTTGAAAATGGTTTTAACCTGAAAATCTCCGTAGTGAAGCCGAAACAGAAAGATTAGACTATTTGCTACGGGCAAAGCAAAAAAATCCCCCTTGGTGAAGGGGAATACAGGGGGATTGCCATCTCCCCCTTGGTGAAGGGGGCTGGGGGATTGACAAATACTTGATTTTTTTACTCCCCCTTACCCCCTCTGATTTCAAACAGAGGGGGAATAACGCATTCCCCCTTGGTGAAGGGGGACACAGGGGGATTGACATCTCCCCCTTGGTGAAGGGGGACACAGGGGGATTGCCCTGCTACAACCTGCTCATTTTCAATAAATTTGCCACCACGGAGGCTCTGCTTACCGTATCACTTCCACATTTGGCAGTTTTTCCCATTCTGGTTCTATT
>CAZWVR010000127.1:0-5441 GCA_964637235.1 uncultured Bacteroidales bacterium
ATAGGAATGTTTTATCAGCAAAGACAATATAATCTTTGCCTTTATAGTAAAAATGTTTAATTGGAGAGGTAATGGGCGATGTTGTTTTTTGAAATTTCCAGCCTTCTATTTTATTACCATTTTTATCGTAAACAATCACACTATTATCAATCAATGGAACAAAAAATCGGTATATATGTTTATCATAAACTGCAAGAAATACACCCTTAGAAGTAGCGCTTGGCAATTTTACTGGAAATGGCTTTACAGGATTACCATTTCTATCTAAAACTAATAAATAATTATCAATAGCAAACAAAAGTTGCTTTTTGCCATTTTGATATAAATCTATCTGATAAATATTTCCTTTTATTGAAGAAGCAAGTTTTATTTCCCAAAAAATATCTCCCTTATAATCAATAAGATATGCATTATTACTTTTATCATAAACAAAGATATCTTTGTTATAAGTTTTATGATTTAAGAAAATAAATGGTTTACAAGCTACTTTATCCTTTAATTCTATTTCCCAATCAGTCTGTAATTTCTTTTTAGCATTTTTACTATAAGAAAATAAAGATGTTATGGGGAAAAGATTTTCGTGATAGTATATAGATGTCAAAAAAATATTTATTTTACGCATATAAGGTATAGATGGATACCATTTTTTCAAATATGTAGTGTTGAAAAAATTTAAAAAATCTCTATAATAAAAATCAAAATTTGCATAAAACAGGATATTTGAACGATTTTCCGGCAATTTCTCCGTTGCGTTAATAAATTCATCATTATAATCCAAAGTCTCTTTGTTAGTAATATTTTTGAGATAAAGCTTAATATCTTTGAAGCTATTAGCAAATACCAAATAATTATTTAAAAAAACAAAATATTTATGAGGAGGCAGGTTGGTAAAAGCGCTAAAATATATAGAAAGAAAATCGTCAAAAGGCAATTTATAAACTTTAAACTCTAAATTACTAATTTTCACAGTAGTGCTGAATTTTTCTTTCAAACCTGGATTAGCCTTTTTATACTTATCAATAATCTTTTGTAATGCATTACGCATCAAATCAGCATTTTTCAAATGCAAAATAATAAAGCGAGACTGCTTACATGTTATTTTATTATAATAAACAGAAAAAATAGTAATAAAATCGTCAATAGACTTTATGAATAACTCTTGAAGTGATATGCCATAATTCCGTTTAAATTCTGTGAGTTTTGTTTGAGTCTGTTCCCATATATTCTTTTGGCGCAAATATTTATCGTAATTAAAGATAAATTCGCCAAAATTCTTAAATACAAAAATTTTAAAATATGCGGTTCTAAGGGGTAGTAAATTATAAGAAGTAAATTTAACTGGTTCTACGTTATAAAATAAAGAAAGCCATTTTTTATAAGTATTTTCGGAATATAAATATCCATTGAATATCAAACTATTATCCTGTGCAGAGACATTAAATCCTGCCCAATTTGCCAAAGCTGGTATCTCCCGTAAAGCAAGTTTACGATTTGTAAGTGGACTGAAAAAAATATCTAAATTTTTAAAATTAACCCACACCTTTAAATGTCCATCCTCATCAATAAATTTGCTTATCTGTTTGAAACCATAATCCGTATTAATATAATCATTGCTATATTTATGACGTATAGACTTTTCTATAAGAAATTCAGAATTAGAAAATGCAAAAATTCCATCAAAATATGCAAAAGCTACATCCTCTGAATAATAAATTTTTATTTGATCATAAACTTTTTTTTGATAAGATATATTCCGATTTTTAAGCTCTAACAGAATGCCATTTATTATTTTACTGGCTTCTTTGGGAGAAAGAGACACTGTTATCAGATACGCATAAGCATTTAAAATAAAAAACTGACTATAATAAATACGTTTATGCCTTAGAGGTTTATATGCACTCACATTTCTAATTAAACTATCAAGAAAATACAATTTTTTATCAAAAGATTTTACAGGAAAAAACTTTGATATATCGCGATAAAAACTACTATTATTAAAATCTTTCGCCAGTCTATTGATATTATCTATTTCAAAAATAAAAGAAGCTTGCAAAGGTATTGCCTCAATAGCAGAAGAATAAGTCTCTTGCTGCTTTTTATTAAAAGAAAAATAACCAATAACAATAAAAAGTATCAGAAGTAATATTAAAATAATTGCCCAATTACCTTTTTTCATCCGTATAAAATATTTTGAAGCAAATTTAATATTTTTATTCATTCCAGCTAAAAGATTACTTCAATAATTAAATAACTAAACAGATAAGCTAAAAAATTTAGAGAACATCTTAAATAAAAATCTGCTAAAATTTTATATCTCTGCAAGATTTTGTAATATAGCAAAAAAAAATGAAAAAGATATTTCTGCTTATAGTCCTGATTTTGAGCTTAATATCCCTAAAAGCACAACACTCTAAGCCTGACAAGATTAAAGCATTAAAAATAACTGGAAAAATAAAATTTGATGGACAACTAACTGAATATCAGTGGAAAGAAGCTATGCATATTTCTAACTTTACACAAAGAGAACTTAACTATGGAAAACCTTCCGATGAACATACAGAAGTAGCTATCTTATATAACAAAAAAGGATTATATTTCGGAATTTGGTGCTATCAAAAAACTAAAATAATTGCAAAAAGCTTACAAGTAGATTTTAATTTCTGGGAAGAAGATAATTTTAAAATTATGCTAAGTCCTTTCAATGATAATAGAACCGGATATTTATTCGTGATAAATCCATACGGAGCGCGCGCAGATTTACAAATATATAACTTTGAAGATGCAAACAGAGACTGGAACGGAGTATGGGACGCAAAAACAACAATTACAGACTCCGGATGGTTCGCAGAAGTATATATCCCTTTTAATACCTTACAATTTAAAAAAGATACAGCACCTGTATGGGCTATAAACTTTGAAAGAGATATAAAAGCCAAAAATGAAGAAACACTATGGCAAGGTTGGTCTCGCGATAAATCTATTATGTCTGTCGAAGCAGCCGGAAAACTCTTAGGTCTAAAAAACATTGAATATGTCAATAGATTTGAATTTAAGCCTTATACTTTGGTAGGTTTTCAATACTCCAAAACCGAAGGTAAAAGCTTCCCTATAAAAGCTGGTGGCGATCTAAATGTATATCTAACACCTTCACTTAAACTAAATTTGACATCTTTTACAGATTTTGCACAAGTTGAAGTTGATAGAATTCCTGTCAATCTCTCTCGTTTCAATGTTTATTATCCAGAAAAACGTCAATTCTTTCTGGAAGGAAGTAATTATTTTTCATATTACCTTGGAGAACGAAATAGAGGCTTTTATACACGAGAAATTGGTATAGAAAACCATCAACAAGTGCCAATATATGCAGGAGCAAGACTATTCGGTAAAATCGGACACTCAGAAATCGGTTTTCTATCTATGCAAGAAGCACCCATAGATAGTATCCCATCCACAAATAATACTGTGCTCAGATATAAAAAAGAAATCGGAGAACAATCATATATAGGTGCAATTTTTACAAATAAAATAAATCGTAATACTTCCAATCAGATGCTCGGCATAGATGCTGAATACAGAACCTCTCATTTCTGGAAAAATAAAAATCTTACTATCGGTGCAAAAATCACTGCCACTTTTAACAACTTTAAATATACACCCGGCGCCCTCCAATATCGCCTATATATTGATTATCCCAATGATTTAATAGATAATTTTATGTCAATAGGTTCAATGGGTGAAAATTTTAACCCTCAACTGGGATTTATTTATAGAAAAAATTATGACGCATATACTTGGTTTTGTAGAATTATGCCACGAATACTTGCTAAATATGGAATAAAACGCCTATTACTTAAACCTTGGGGTTTCATACTATATAGAACTCATACAACCGGTCAACTCGAAAGCTTTTATAACGAAACCAGACTCTTAGGTGCCGTTTTGAATACAGGAGATAGATTTGAATTTAACTTTCAACAAGCCTATGATAGACTGGATAAACCTTTCTATTTAACTGATAATTTATTCGTCCCCATAGGAAAATATTTTATGCTAAAAAATGAAATCCAGCTGGAAACTTACTCCGGAAGACGATTTTGGGTATTTCTCCTTTATAACTGGGGAAAATTCTATAACGGCAAAATTAAAACTTTTGAAGGTTCCTTAGGATGGAATATTTCCAAAAACCTTAACATAGAAGAACAATACACTTGGAACTTCGTAAAACTACCCAACGGCTCAGTCCTTACTCACGAAGTCGCTTCATATTTAAACCTCGCTTTCACCACAAAACTAAATGCATCTGCTTTTATCCAATTCAATAGTTTGGAAAATATTCTTATATACAACATTCGACTACATTGGATCCCAAAAATCGGCTCCGATTTTTACTTCGTAATTACAACTGGATATAACAAACCCATTAAACAAATAGATTTGCTAAAACCCCAAACAAATACAGAAGTAGCAAAATTAATCTATCGTATTACTTTCTGAATCTATTACAATCATACATAATTTGATGAAACATAAAAAAATAAGTTAAAATCAAATCTCCCATTGACAAAAATTTTGTAAAGAATATTTCCGAGTTTGACTGCCTTAAATATAACTAATTTAAAATCAATATATTGCAAAAAACATTACACCTTTAACTTATTTTAGAAAAAACTCTACTAATTTTTACCTCTTATACGATAAAGGGCTCTATGGTACTAGTTATCGAAAATGTGATATATCTCAAACGTATCGCATAATGCTTACCCGTGGCAATGTCTACAACAATATTTACCTAATCTTGCATTTTGTCTTTTAGTTCTGACAAACATAATATTTTATCTAATGAGATTTTCAGAATAAAAATAAAAAAACATCAACATATTAAGGCTACTCGATCCTCAAAAAAATAAAAATAGGCTAAAATCGTCAAAAAAAATCGAAAACGAAATTTCAAGAGTTTTCGAAAAATTTTTATTCACAATTACCTGATAATAAACAACTTACCTACTTATATTCTTTAAAACAAATTATAAATTAACATTTGCTTTAAAAAAAAAAGATGTATTTCTTTCATAAAAAATTACAACTATGAAAGTAAACTTTTTAATCTTATGGTTTTTGCTAATTACTTTGTTTACTTATGGACAAAATGTAGCAATTAATGAAACTGGAAATGCTCCTAATTCTAAAGCTATTCTTGATATCAATGCTGACCTTAATCATAATAAAGGTATTTTGATTCCAAGATTGACAACTACACAAAGGACTAATATATCTGGTCTTGGAGCATCAGAGGAAGGTCTGACTGTTTATGATACAGATACTCATACTTTCTGGTTTTGGGACGGAACACAATGGGTAGATTTGGGTTCAACTGCAAGTGGTGATTACTGGAAAACTACTGGTAATGCTGGCACTACCTCCGGAACAAATTTTCTTGGCAC
>CAZWVR010000128.1:0-5420 GCA_964637235.1 uncultured Bacteroidales bacterium
CAAGCAGGTGAAGGTTTATCGGCAGTTAGCTTTGTAAAGCGTTGCTTCAAAAACTCAAAAGATGGTGAGACATTTCCTTCTACTGCAAAAATAGCTTTGTTGCATAATTATCAGAAATATCAAACGGAAATAGAAAACTATTTAGAACTGTTTAAGAGGGAGAAATTTATTTCAAGGATTAGTGAGGACTTAGAAAAATTTGAGATAAAACAAAATGAGTGTCTGTCAGATAAATTCAATGATTACGGCGATTTTTACTTCTTGGATGACGAAAATCTTAATCCTAAAAATATACCAGAAGATTGTCAGAGAAAGGCTTTGAAAGAATACTATACAAACTATTTAAAGGAATTGGATATTGTTAAATACTACGCAGTTGTGGTCTTTGACGGCGATAGTATGGGCAAGCAACTTGCAAAAGTTAAATCTATTGACGAACACAGGAAAATTTCACAGACTTTATCGGATTTTTCAAGAGAAGTTAAGAATTTAGATTTTATTGAGGATACATCTAAACTTTCGCGCGTTGTTTATTCCGGTGGCGATGATGTATTGGCGTTTGTCAATCTGGAATATTTGTTTGACTTTCTGAAAGAAGTAAAGGCATTGTATTCAAAGCATCTGCAACCTGTGGCTGATGAACTGAATAACAAAAGACCTGATGATGAATTTAGATTTACCATTTCCGCAGGCGTGGCAATTGCTCATTATAAAACACCACTCGGAATTGTGCTGAGAGAAGCCCGTCATGCTCTGGAACACAAAGCCAAAAATCTGGACGGAAAAAATGCCGTAGCTTTTAGTGTGTTGAAGCGTTCGGGAGAGAGAATAGATTTTGCTTTTAAATGGCAGTCTGGATTATTAGAATTTATAAGAGAATTACAAACTCATATTACAGAACAAAACATATCTACATCTTTTATTAAGAAGTTTCTTGATAGTATGCAGATTATTAATGTAGATAGGCTTGATATTAAGGATGCTATTGGTTTAGATTTAAAGCCTGAAAATGAAGTTTATAAAAATCTCATAGTTGATGAGTTTTACCGCTTACTGACAAAAACAAGTAATGATAATTCTGAAAATGAAAGAAAAAAAATAAATAAAGATGATTTGAATTTAAATAAGTTATTATCATCGCTAACAGATAATAATAAAATTTTGACATCTGTGTTTCTTTCATCACTTCAACTCGTTGACTTTTTAACCCGAAAAACCAAGTAAAAATGGCATTTTATAAAATAACACCGATTGATACATTATTTTTCAGAGGCGCGGTTCCTTTTGGCGCTGAGGAGGATTTGATTTCCAAAAGTTTTGGATTTCCACCTGCACCTTCTAATTTATATGGTGCTATAAAAAGTTTGTTTTTTAGAGTTTTAGACGATCCGGATACAGATTTTTCCATAAAACAAATTTTTTATCAGTTTGGAAGTGCTATTACTTTGCCTTTACCAACCGCTTTATTACAGAAAAAAGGAGATAATGAAAAATTTCTTTTATCAAAAGCAAAATTAACAGAAGTACAGGGAATTATAAAAAATGATATTAGTCATTTATTGGTGAGTCATGAGAGTGATTATAAATACAGATTTGATTTTATTGACAAGGATAAATTTACTGACTTCTTAAGAGGTAAAGAATTTGAAGAAGTGGAGTATGAACCATATAGTAAATCTATTACTAGCTTTTTCAAACCAGGAATAAAACGGCTTGATAGCACAAAGAATGTTGATGCTGGGAAATTTTTCTTAATGGAAGGTTTTGAGTTTAAGGATGTTAGTTTTATTGTGGAATTGAATATAGATATACCCGGCAATTTATTAAAACTTGGCGGAGAGAGTAAAATAGCTTTAATAGAAAAGTTTGCCAGACCTATAAGAATTCGCACAGGAATTGAGACAGACAGATTATTAATTTATTTTGCCACACCTACGGTTTTTCGGGAGAATCCAAATTTGCTAAAAATCTTGGGGTTGGAGGGCGAGTTATTGACTTATTCTATTGGCAAATTTAAGCACATTGGAGGTTTTGATATAGCTTCCGGTAAGCCTAAGATTATGTATAAATTTATTCCAGAAGGCAGTATTTTTCTTTATGAATTGAAAGAGAAAATCAAAATAGACGAATTGCAAGGCAAGAAACTTATTGATGCAGAAATAGAAGATGAGTTTTTATCTCATTATGAAAAACAAGCAAGGCTTTCTAAGCAAGGTTTTGGCATAGCTTATTTTGGAACTTTTTAAAATACAATGTTATGAAAATATTAATTACCACAGTAGGGGTTTCACTTTTGGATAATTACATATCATCGCCTTATAATAAGCGTTATCCTGTTAATCAAGAAATAGAGTTGTTTAATGAAAAATCTGTTTCTGAAAAAGACTTGTATTCAGACGAGTATAAATATGTTTATAATTTAGAGGAAGATTATTTTACAAGATTAGTTAAGAAAAACGATGTTTGGCACTTAAAAGATGAAATTAATATCTGGGCTTCGGCAGAAATTTTTAGTATTATAAATTTTTATGAGAGTAATAAAAAAGATGATTTAAAGATTTACCTTATAGCTTCGGATACATTAACTTCTTTTATCTCTGCAGAATTGATAAAGAAATTCTTTGATTTACAAAAGGTTAAAAAGAAATATCCAAATATTACAGTTGAAAAAATAGAATATATACCTAATCTTAAAACTGTAAATATTTCGGAGCAAGAGATAGAGAACAGTTTTTTTAAGTTGATAGAAAAAGTTTTAGAATTGAAAAATGGTCAGGATAAAAATGTTGTCCTTAATATTACTGGTGGTTATAAAGGCTTTATTCCTATTCTTGCTGTAATAGGGCAATTAGAAAAATTACCCCTGTTTTACATTTATGAAAAAAGTGAACAAGGAATAGTTGTCTCGCCTTTTCCATTGGCAATAGATTGGACTTATGCTGAACTTTACGGAGTAATGTTAAAAAATACGCAACTACTTTCCGAAGAAAAATATAGTGAAATTAAGCAGGAATTAGAGAATTTACATCTTATTACTTCTGATAATAAACTGACTTTGTTCGGTAAATTGTTTAAGAGATATACTGATAAATATCATGCAGGCGAGCGAGCTGTTATGTTTGGGCATATTATGGAGTTTTTCTTTTTTAAGTTTGTCCGCAATATATTGAAAATAAAAAATGTAAGGCAATCATTTAAACCAGAGGATAATATAGAAGTAGATTTATATTCTGCAAGTGATGGTTTTTGGGCAGAAGTAAAATCTTTTGCAGGCTTAGCCAAGGCTTCGGAACAGATAAAACGTTATTATAATTACGCAAAAACTAATAACTTGCAAGTTGAAAAGTTAGTGATATTTCTGTATAAATTTGAATTTGAAGATATAAATGATCATTTCAGAATATTAAAAGATTTGGACGTCTGGGCAAAAACTGAAAATATTAATTTTGAAATATTTTTATATGACTTACCATTTAATACAAAGCAAGGAAAAAAAGGAAAAATTAATATAAATGAAATTCTGAATACAGATTTTGAAAGTATCTCTTATTCAGAAATATCAGTGAATAATATCACTTCTATCAAATTTTATAAAATAGAAAACACAAAAAATTAAACTATGTATAAAAAAGGAAAATTTTTAACATTACGGACGATTACACCTTTACATGTAGGAACCGGTGAAGGTGTAGGCATAATAGATTTGCCAATCCAGAGGGAAAAGCACACTCAAATCCCCAAAGTAGAAGGTTCAAGCCTGAAAGGTGCTTTACGAGAAGCTTTTGAAGCCGTTACTCAACAAAATGATGAGGAGGCAATTAATGTCCATAGAATTTTCGGCATTGATGAAGACACGCCTGGCTTTAAAGAAAAAAAAGAGGAAATAAGAAGTAGGTTAGGATTTAAAAAGGATGATCCGCTTTCTATAAGCGGTTGCGTTGCAATTTCTGATGCTTTTCCTGTATTATTCCCTGTCAGGTCTGCAAAGAATGTATTTGCTTTGGTTACTTCTCCTTTGATAATGAGTAGGTTATTTATGCTAATGCAAGCAGTTGAACCAAATAACAAATATGCTTCCGAAATTGAAAGTTTAAGTATGTTAGCAGACAGTTTTGAGGAAAATAAATTACAGGCTTTTGTAATTGATGGTACAAAATTGATAGTGAAAGATAATAAAATAGTTCTGGAGGATTTGACTTTTGAAGCTGATAATTCTTATTCTGGTGCGTTAGAAAAATTGTCCAAATTTGTTGAAGAGAATTTTGTTGTGGATAAATATTTGAAAAATAAGATTTTATATGATATTGTATTAATCCCTGATGATATATTTAAGAATTTTGTTTTGCAGGGAACAGAAGTTATTACAAGAACAAAAATTGATAACAAAACAGGCACGGTTTCAAAAACCGCTCTATGGACAGAAGAGTATCTACCAACAGAAACTTTATTAATATCTGGAGTTTTTATTTCTAATGAATTTTCAAAGTCTGAGAATAAACTTTCTGCCGAGGATGTAGAAAGCATTCTTACACAGATTATTGATGGTAGATTATTAAATACTTTCCAGTTAGGAGGAAATTCAACTATTGGTAAAGGTATTTTAAAACTAAAAATTAATTAACCATGGATGTACCAACAAAAGTTGCCAACAAAAAAGCCTATTGGGCTTATAAACAAGTAAATGAATATGTTCAGAAGGCAACGAAAGAACAGAAAAAGAATTTTCGTTCTTATGTAAAACGGCTGCCTTCTCTTATGCAGGATAATGGTATGGCAAATGCCATAGCTTTTGTATTTTCAAAACGAAAATCCGATGACAGATTTGATGCATGGAACTATCTGTATAACATATTATTAGAGTGGCTAAGAGATTATTATAAAATGGTCTTTGTGAAGGATAATGACTTAATGAAAACAGTGTTAGAATTAAACAGCTTTGAATATAAATTTGTCTATGACGAGCTGATTTCTATACTTAATTGGCTACGCCGCTTTGCCGAAGGCTTAATTGCCGATGAAGAAAAAAGTTAAAAATCTTTTACAGATGAAAAAACATTATAATGCACAATATCAAAAACCTGCAAACAGGTTTTCTTTAAAACTGCCCAAAGATACTACGGAACTTATTAACAATCCGTTGGATGTAGAAAATTTATATTTGAGAGTAAAGAAATTCCCATACTGGATTGAACAAAAGGGCAAGCCCAAAGCTACTTTTATTGAACTTGACAGGCGTAAAAATATAACCTTTTTTATTGCTGAGGATTTATCAAAATATAGACCGGAATTTACACAAAAGTTATGGAGTGAATTTCCTTATGATAGCTGGATATCTAATTATTACAAATCATTGAAAAGTTGGCTACAAAATAATCAGGATTTTTATTTTGAAAAAGATTTTTCTACTTCTTGGCGACTTG
>CAZWVR010000129.1:0-5375 GCA_964637235.1 uncultured Bacteroidales bacterium
ACTGACAAATACCGCTTGCTGGTAGCAGTGGACAGCTCAGGAAGTATGACTTGGGTAACAAACGTAGGAACAAAAGAAGAATCTGTTTCAGCGTATCATTATGCTCTGGTATTTGCAGGTTATCTGGCAGCTCGCTACGGCGCAGATTTTCTGGAATTTGATACAGAGCTACACCGCATAGGCAAAGCTCCGAAAAACCTTGCGGAGGCTTTGGAACGTAGTCCAGATGGTGGCGGAACAGATATTGCTCTGCCATTCCAATACGCTCTGGAAAAAGGAAAATACTATGACGCAATTGTAGTATTCACAGACTCAGAGACATGGGCAGGCTGGTCGCATCCAATTGAGCTAATAGATGCATATCGCAAGAAAGTTAATCCGAACTTGCTGGCAGTGAACGTTCCGCTGGTGGCTAACGGAAGCTCCTTTGTGCCAGAGCATCCGTTCAACCTTGAACTGGCTGGTCCTGTGCCAGAAATAGACCGTATAGTCTTTGAATTTCTGGACACAATACGCGAAAAAACAAAGTCTAACGCGAAAAAATAAAAAGGAGGTTTTCTAACCAATCCCCCCGCTGAGGCGAAAGCCGGGGCGGGGGTTAGTTCAAAAATATCATTGGATATATTCATAAGCGCCTATATCAGGTTTTCCATCTGCGGTTCTATCATTGCCATCCATATCATATTTTAAAATAGAGGAATTCAATTGAACAATCTGCAAATTTCCTGAATTGATTGCAGCAGATGTACTCTTTAATCTATAATCTCGTTCTTGATAATATTCAAGGGAATCATCTTCATATAAAAAATGAGGATTTTGATTAAAAATACAGTTTTGAAAAACTTCTGCCGTAGTATCATTAATTTGAGGATCTACTTTCATTAAACAATTTAAAAATGTAAAAGTCATACCTTGTGGGAGATTAACGCCATCGGCAATAAATTCATTCTGCTGATTTCCCCATATAATTGTATTTGCAAATAAAACTTGTAGTTTCCCCCAAAAAATATTATTACCATTGACTTTCAAATAATTCGTAAATACTACTGAAGGCGTTTTGCGTATAATCCAATTATAGCGATTATCAATAGTACAATGTAAAAAATAATGTTCCCCACCCATAATAAGTGCAGCTGCATAATATCCACAATCAGCTATGACTGTATTATATACAAGAGTTTTAGTTGCCAATGCATATATACCCGCAAAGGAATGGTGCTCTATCTTAGAATTAGCAACAATAAGATTAAAATTAGTAGTATCTGTAAGAGTGTCTATCTCTATTCCCACAATTGCATCTTTAATTATTGCATAATTTATAATATTGTCATGGCTTCCCGGGAGTAAACGAATACCTCCCCATTGTCCGGGTAGATTATTATAATCTTGCTCTAATCTGTCTCCTGCAAATAAGACAGGCTCCTCTCTGGTTCCATTAACATGTATTGAGCCATATGCATAAATATAAGAGCCTCTATGAGAATAAATTTTTGTACCCGATGCAATAGTAAGAACTTCATTAGAATCTACTAACACCGAATTATATATCAAATAAGGCTTATCATTAGTCCATGTTTGAGTTTTTATACGTTCCCCGTTAATAAGATGAACATCTTGACCCACCGCTAATAATATTACTTTCTGTGTATTGTTTTCAGAAACAAAAATTAAAGAATCTTTCTCGATAAGATTGTCTTTTTCAGGATTTATAGTAACTTCTACGAATATATACATACTGTCTCGCGCATCAATAGTAATATTTGATACATCTAAGGATGGATAGCCGTCAATATTTATGCGAAAAGGAGAAGCCTTCCCACCGGCTAAATATATTCTCTTTAATTTCACTGGTTTATCATATGGATTATAAACAAGCAGACGGTGAGTGGTTGAACCTACATAAGTAAATACAGTATCAAAAAATAAAGTATCAACAGAAAATAATAAATCAACTTTACCATTATAGAAATGTGTCCTAAAACAAGCTGATAATGAAATAGTTAGTAAAATAAAGTAAAAATATTTTTTCATGTTATGAATTTTACTACACCTAACAAGGCTTCTATGTATCAGATATTAAAAGTTTTAATTTCAACTTTTAAAAATGCAAATTTAATATTTTTCCATAATTAGGGTTAGATAAATTTATAAATACCTTAAAATAAAAACCATAGTCTTTTAAAACGGGATGATAATAGTAAATAAGCTTATCGATACGGTGAAAATAAAAGTCAAATCAATAGCAATTAAATGCCATTCTATGTTTTAATTATCAATTCAATAGATGAGAGCAGTATCTATCAATTCAAAATAATAAACAATTACTATTTATCCATTGATTTTACATAATCCAAAGCTGCATCAAATTCCTGTGAAAATAGTTCTTCACCTTTTTTTATATCAATATCTATAAGGCCTATTCCTTCCTCAAAATTACTTAAAAAAACTCTACCAAGAGCATAAGTTATAGCACCAGAAAGCATAGAATATGTAATTCGTTCAATGACTTTTTGCTCATCAAAAATAGCAGAAATACCCTTACCCATCGCAGCCCCAATGATAGCAGAAACAATAGCTTTACCAACATTATTTGAATAACTGCACTTATATAACTTACATAATTGTTTTAGCATATCTAATTGTATCAGACCAGTTGCGATTGTGTCAATAGCAGGTATAGGAAGTGTTCCTGCCACCATAGCCCATAATACATGATTATCAATAATTTTTTGAGCCTGCCTTAAAGTTTGTGATTTATTATCCATCTGTTTTTCCTTTTGTCCAAAAGTAATAAAAATTTTTATATAAAATCAAATTTTAGACTTTTTTAGCAAATTAAGTATGTCTCAATTAAAAATATTGGCATATCAATGGTAAACTTCAAGTTAAATAAATGAAAAATCAATGAAATTTTGTTTTTAAAAAAAAGTTTTATTTTTGCACAAAATAAACCACTTATCTAAAAAATATGGCAGAAATAAAAGGTAAAATTGTTCAAATTATAGGTCCGGTAGTTGATGTTGCATTTGAAAAAGTAGAGGACCTACCTAATATTTACGATGCACTTGAATTAATTCGGCCAGATGGGAGTAAGCTGGTATTAGAAGTTGAACAGCATATCGGGGAGCATACAGTTCGCTCAATAGCGATGGATTCAACAGATGGCTTAAAAAGAGGTATGGAAGTAATTTCTACGGGCAAGCCTATTTCAATGCCCATAGGGGAGCAAATACGCGGGAGACTTATGAATGTAATCGGCGAACCTATTGACGGTATAGGTCCCTTAGACAAAAGTAAAAGCTATCCTATTCATGTAGAAGCGCCATCGTTTGAGGAACTGTCCACAGAAACAGAAGTTCTCTATACAGGTATAAAAGTAATAGACTTAATTGAGCCTTATCCAAAAGGAGGTAAAATAGGTCTTTTCGGAGGAGCAGGAGTAGGTAAGACAGTCATTATAATGGAGCTAATAAACAACATAGCTAAGGCATACAAAGGCATGTCTGTATTCGGAGGAGTTGGAGAACGCACTCGTGAAGGAAATGACTTACTAAGAGAGATGCTCGAAGCAGGAGTTATGACTTACGGAGAAGAATTTATGAAAAGTATGGAAGAAGGCGGTTGGGATTTAAGCAAAGTGGACTTAGAAGCTATAAAAAAATCCAATGTATCTATGGTATTCGGACAAATGAATGAACCACCAGGTGCTCGTGCACGAGTAGCATTATCAGCATTAACAATTGCAGAATATTTCCGCGACGGAGATAAAAAAGGCAAAGGTAACGATATATTGCTTTTTATAGACAATATATTCCGCTTCACGCAAGCAGGTTCAGAAGTATCAGCTCTATTAGGTCGTATGCCATCAGCAGTGGGATACCAACCTACCCTATCAACTGAGATGGGAGAACTTCAAGAAAGAATTACATCCACTAAACATGGCTCTATAACTTCTGTACAAGCTATATATGTGCCAGCTGACGACCTCACAGACCCAGCTCCAGCTACAACGTTCGCTCACTTGGATGCAACAACAGTATTAAGTCGTCAATTAGCAACTTTGGGTATATATCCAGCTGTGGATCCATTGGATTCTACTTCACGTATCCTAACTCCTGAAATAGTAGGAGAAGAACATTATCGCGTTGCACAAGACGTAAAACAAATATTGCAACGTTATAAAGAACTGCAAGACATTATTGCTATTTTGGGTATGGAGGAACTCTCCGAAGAAGATAAACTTATTGTCCATAGAGCACGACGTGTTCAACTATTTCTTTCTCAACCATTCCATGTAGCAGAAGCATTTACAGGTCGTCCAGGTAAATTCGTTAATATTGAAGATACAATCAAAGGCTTTAAAATGATACTTAACGGTGAACTTGATCATCTACCAGAAGACGCTTTTCTCTTAGTAGGTACTATTGAAGAAGCTATTGAGAAAGGTGAACAAATGCTCGCAGAAGCTAAAAAACATTAAACAATGACACTAGAAATTCTTTCACCACAAGGTAAACTTTTTAGCGGAGAAATACATTTAGTTAGTGTTCCCGGAACCAAAGGTGCTTTTGAGATTATGGATAGACATGCGCCTATTGTCTCTACTCTGGAAAAAGGTCAAATAAAAGTAATTGACAATAACGGTGAACAAAAAACTTTTGACGTAAATACCGGAATTGTAGAGGTAAAAGACAATAAAACTATAATACTCATATCTTAAAATCAATAGCGGGCTGCTTTTAAAATTAAGTAGCCCGCCCTATTCCTACCATATTTTTTATACTGATTTCCAGTTAATTATTCTTTTATTTTTTTAATTATTAGCTTTATATCATTTAAATTCTCAATTAATTTGCGAAAAACATAAAATTTCTATTTTTGCATAAACTTTTAAATTATGAGGAAAATATTCATTGTTCTCTTTGCAATTATAAATATAAGTCAAAGCTTTGGACAAATCGAAAAACACGTATTTTGGACTTTTAAAACTCAAAAAATCTCTAAAAATCAATACTGGCTAATTTTTGAAGCAAAAATAGATGACAAATGGCATTTATATTCACCACATAATCCGCCCGGAGGAGCACTACCGCTTCGAATTATATATGATGATACCACCTCAATAAAACTACTCGGAGATATCATAGAAACACCAACACCTAAAAAAGTTTGGGACGATATCTTTGAAAAAGAAGAATGGTTTTTTGAACATAAAGCAACCTTTAAACAAAAAATACAGGTACTTAGCCAAAAAGATTTTACACTCACCGGAATATTAGACGGTTAAGTATGCCTTGAAGACGGTAGATGTATAAATTTCAATGATCCATTTTCCTTTAAATTAAAAGGTACAGGCAAAACTCAACCTAAAAATC
>CAZWVR010000130.1:0-5325 GCA_964637235.1 uncultured Bacteroidales bacterium
AAAAATCATTACAGCATAAAGTTCTTGATAATGAGGAAATAAAAAATATTTTTACTGCTTTGGGGGTGACAATTGGTACTGACGAGGATAGTAAAGCCTTGAATTTAAATAAACTTAGGTATAACAAAATTATTATTATGACAGATGCTGATGTGGACGGAAGTCATATTACTACACTTATAATGACTTTCTTTTATAGATATATGCGAGAAATTATTGAGCAAGGTCATTTGTATATAGCTACTCCCCCATTATATCTTGTAAAAAAAGGTAAAGAAAAGCGATATTGCTGGAACGATGAGGAACTTAAACAAGCAATAGAAGAAATTGGTAAGGGAAATCCACAAAGTGTATATGTCCAGAGATATAAAGGTTTGGGGGAAATGAATGCTGAACAACTTTGGGAAACTACTATGAACCCTGAAACGAGAACTCTTAGAAAAGTCACCATTGAAAATGCAGCAGAAGCAGACCGTACTTTTTCAATACTTATGGGCGATGATGTAGAACCAAGACGTCAGTTTATTGAACAGAATGCTGTATATGCTAAACTTGATGTTTAGAAAGCTAAAAATATGTTTTTTATTGATTTTTGCCGCTGTCATTATCTCAGGCTGTTGTCCTGTTTTTAATCAAAAAGAGGCAATAAAAGTAGCGGATACTTTTTATTACTATGTAAAAACAAAGCAATTTGTAAAAATAGATTCTTTATTTGCTCCTGAAATTCATAAAATAATCCCATCGCAACAATTTTCTTTAATATATAAAGTGCCTGTTCAAATACGGGGAAGTCTAATTAAAGATTCTTTGCTATCTGTTCATAAAGATTGTAATTTTTTGATTCTTAAATATAAAGTGCTATATGATAGTATCAAAACTAATGAGACAATTACAATTATAAAAACTGAAAATAGAAAATATCATATAGCTGAATATGACCCTAATTTAAAGGAAAACGAAATTTTTTAAGCGAAAAAGATTAAATGCTTGTTTATGTTAGATATAATTTGCTTTTTGCCTCTATTTTTTTATTCTTACCTTAAATCTGAATTAAAAGTTTAGTTCATAACAATAAAAATTTGTAAAATCAAAAAATTTTTTTATAATTAAAAACGCATTCTAACCTAAAATTTTTAGTTATGGATATTTCAAAATTCTCCCCCGATGCCCGTAAATTTATAGAATTGCGGGATTTTATGATGAATGTTCAAAGTTATGAGGAAGCCTATAAAGGTTTTCAATGGCCTCGTGTGAGTAAATTTAATTGGGCGACAGACTATTTCGATAAAATAGCTGAGGGCAATAATAAGCCTGCACTTATATTTGCGGATGAAAACGGGAATGAGGCTATTATTTCCTATGATCAAATGATGAAACGTTCTAATCAGGTCGCAAACTTTTTTAGTGATTTGGGATTGCAAAAAGGTGATAGAGTAATGATCATGATGGAACTCTCTGTTGAAATTTTTGAGATTTATCTTGCAGTAATGAAGCTTGGGGCAACAATTATTCCTGCCTCCACTCTTTTAACTTCTGTTGATATTGCTGACAGAATAGAAAGAGGTAATGTTAAGTTTGTTGTTGTACATAATAAATTCCGTGAAAGAATTGATCAAGCCGGTGAAATTTTACGTCAAGTAAAGGCTCTGGTATGTGTTAGGCAGAAAGATGTAGAATGTTCTTGTGAGGAGAAAGAAGGTATTGCTTGCTGGACAGATTATCAAGAGAGTGAAAAATATCCTAATACATACGAGCCAGGATTTATAACATATATTACTGATATGATGTTTATGTTCTTTACTTCTGGAACTACTTCTAAGCCTAAACTTGTAATGCATTCATATCAGTATCCGATAGGTCATTTGACTACTATGTATTGGTTAGATTTGAAAGAAGATGATATTCATTATAATATAAGTTCCCCGGGTTGGGCAAAATTTGCTTGGAGTAGCTTTTTTGCTCCTTGGAATGCAGGTGCAACTATTTTCTCTTTTAAATATTCTGCTTTTGATCCAGATAAAACTCTTGATTATATTGAAAAATATAAAATTACCAGCCTTTGTGCTCCTCTTACTGTTTGGAAAATGTTTGTTTTGAAAGATTTTAGTAAATACAATTTCTCACTAAGAAAAATTGTTAGTGCAGGAGAACCTCTTAATCCGGAGATAACGAAGAAGGTTAAGGAACTTACTGGTTTAGATTTGCGCGAAGGATATGGACAGACAGAAACAACTGCATTAGTATTTACGCCTAAGGGAATGAAGGTACCAGAAGGTTCTATGGGTAAAGTTTCACCCGGATATGAAATAAAGATACTTGACGAAAAACTTGATGAAGTAAAACCCGGTGAAGATGGTCAAATTGCTGTGGCTACCTATCCTGTAAAGCCAATGGGTTTACTTGTAGGATATGATGATCCACAACGCAATGCTGAAATATTTAAAGGTTCTTGGTATTTGACAGGAGATACTGCTTATATGGACGAAGAAGGCTTTATTCATTTTATTGGTCGTGTTGACGATGTATTCAAGAGTTTGGACTATCGTATTAGTCCATTTGAAGTTGAAAGTGAAATTATGGAGCATCCTGCTGTCCTTGAAGTAGCTGTTATCCCTACGGTTGATGATCGCGATAGAATAGTTCCAAAAGCTTTTATTGTGCTTAAACCTGATTACGTGCCAAATAGACAGATGGCTCTTGAATTATTCAGATTTATACGTGATAGGATGGCGCCTTATAAAAGACCTCGTTCAATCGAATTTATGGACGAGTTCCCAAAAACTATAAGTGCCAAAATTATGCGTAAAGACCTTAGAGCATATGATAAAGATTTGAAAAGCAAAGGAATACGTGGACAATATGAATTCTTAGAAAAAGATTTCGCCGAGGAATTAAACCTCAGGAGAAGATAATTTTGTCCTAAGGGCTTGGAGCCTATTATGGCTCTGAGCCTTTTTTTACTCTTTCCGTTTAAATTTATATTCCCCGTTAAATGAAGTGGAGAAAAAAACTCCCTCAGAAGTATAAGACTTTTCACCTGATATTTGCCAGACCATATATTCCCGATGTAGGTTAGTTATTTTAAATCTATTGAAATCACCTATATCTTTTATAGGACTAAAAGAGAATTCAATAGCAGATTTATTTCGGGAGTTGTTTAACCACCACCAATATCCTGTTATCTGGTAATATTTTGTGCCACAGTGAATTTTTGCTGAAGCTTTACCATCTTTTTCTATTGTCAAATTTAAACTATAAAATATTGAACTGTCATTGTCAATTGTTAGAGTTGGTTTGGCGTAGTTATATGAATGTTGTGTTAATCTTACCGAATTTTTTTGTGTGATTGAATACGTTGCATTAGTTAGTTCCCAATTGCCACATATGCGTCTATTGCGGCTGTATAAAGATATTAAAGGATCATCATTACCTACCCGACAGGAATAAAAAGACATAATTATAGTTAAAAAAAACAATAATTTTATTTGTGCCATCGCATATATACTTTTATAGTGAATACGAAATTTCTTCCAGTTCCAGCAATAGCCGTTCCATACATTCTGTAAAACAAATCAAAAATGTTGTAAATAGCAAATGACGATTCTATAAATTTATGTTTGTATAAAATTTTAATATTATAAATGTTCCAAGGTAAAAATCCGATAGATGCAGCTTTTTCAATATAATCTTCTCCGACGGGTGAAAGTTCTGAATAAGGTTTTGGTCCATTGAAAGTGTTCCAGAATTTGAATTTTAATTTTTTATATTTAAAAATAAGAGAAAAACTTCCAAAATAAGGAGGTATATTCGGTAATGAACAATTGTTTGTTTTGTTAATACCTTTGATGTAGTTTATGGTTCCATTGAGGCGTAAGGAGATATTTTCATTATTAAAAAATATATGAAAAAAGGAAAAGCCTGTGGAAAAGCCATATACGAAAGCTTTTGGGACATTTACTTTTGTAGCTATATTATATCTATCTACTCCGAAAAAAAGGCTATCGTCGGAGTTTAATAAAGTATCTTTTAGAATAAATGCGTCTTTTAGAAAAGTATAAAACGCACTGCCATATAGTTTGAAGTTTTCTTTATTATAAATACTTAACCCAGTTTCAAAAGAATAATCTTTTTCATCTTTGAGATTATTTGTAGGTATTACAACTATATAATCTTTAACCATTATTTTTCCGAAATCGTCTATTATAGGGTGTCTTCTGGCTGCTGAGGCAATAAATTTCCATTGTAGCCAAGAGATTGGGTATGCGTCTAATGTAATACTGGCGGTTGGATAACCTTCATCATATCCGACATAAGAGAATGATAGTGGTAGCTGTGGTTTTAATGTATCAAAATATGCACGAGTAATATTGTAATCATATCTGAGAGTTGTGTTAACTATAAACTGGGCATTTTGCATTATTTTGAAATTTATATAAGTTCCGAAGTTGTATGCAAAACTGCCATTGGTAGGATAGCGAGTGAGTCCGGGGCTTACTTCTCCTGAAAAAATATTTCTGAAAAAAGCTGTTGAGTTAATAGTATTTTTTGAAAAAAAAATGCCATAGGCCAGTCGGTTTATGTTATAAATTTTTACGACATCTAAATTTACTGCGTATTTATATAAATGTTCAATTTGGTGTAATTCTATTGGATTGCGATATTTTCTGGTAAGTCGATATTCATCAAAATATATTCCGTATAAGTTTAAAGAGATAAGACTGGAAAAGTTAGTTTCTATATTGTAGAGAAAATTTACTTGGGCGATTATTTTATTCTGAGGCATAAATTTACATTCAGCAAAACGTAAATGAGAACCGTTTATTTCTGTAAGTCCGCTATATATTCCAATATCCGAAGTGCTTACATAGTGTATATTAGTGAGAATGTTAAGATTTTGTGTAGGTCTATATCTAAATTTTTGAAGCAAATAAAATTGATTATAATTTGTTCCGAGTTGTTTATATGGATTTGGATTGGGTAGAATTGTATCTTTCCCATTTATTTGGTCAACGTAAAATAAATTTAAGCCATATAAGCTATCTGTAATTGGCACGTTTTTTCGATTTTTTCCCATTGTGATAATGCCGTATTTCCCATAGGATATTTCTGTGATAGTTGAAAATTTATATGTGCGAATTGAATTTTGTAAATTGAATATATATGAATTTGAAGCACTTTGATATTGAGAAACAAATGAGATGTCTCCTTTTAGAGGGTAATCCATAGATAATTGTGGTAGCTTTGTAAAATATTGAATAACTCCGCCGATAGCATCTGGACTATAAAATAGAAAGCTTGGGGCATATATTTGTTCTATATGGTCTA
>CAZWVR010000131.1:0-5296 GCA_964637235.1 uncultured Bacteroidales bacterium
ATTTAAATGCATCTAAAAACATACTTCGGCAGGGCTATGTCGAATTTCTTAGTAGTGGTAACTCTGAATTTCCTCAGCTCGCTATGATTGAAGAAAGTGAATCTCCCAGACTTTAGTCGGGGGAGTAGTCAACATACACTTCAATTTGATAACTAATTAAATAGGCTTTATTAACTATACATATTGTTGTGCTTCGTTTTTAGCTGGTCGGCAATATAAAAACCAAATTTATTATGAGTGATGGAATTACAGATATGATGATTGAGCAAAAAACTCAAAAAGAAACATTGATAACAGTAATGAATGTTTTTGGTGCAAAATATAGATTACAATATCAAGATTATGATGAAAATCAATTTACAGCTCCTACCAAATTAACAGAAGAAAGGATTGATAAAGTATTAAATGATTTTTCAGTAAAAAAAATAGAAATCATAATTGATTTCTAATGTGCGTTGGCTAAATGAAACACAACAAAGATATAAACGCACTTTTTTTTTATAATCTATTGAAATAGAGTGTTTTCGCAAAATTTTGCAAAAGACAACTATTAATAAAATTAAAAAAACAAAAAATGAAATTTAATAAAGATAGCTTTAAAAAAGCATTGAAAGATAATAGAATAGTAAGATTTGAAAACCATTTTAAACATGTAGTTAAATCTTATTTAGAACACGAAACTAAGGCATTAAGTACAGACAATGTCAGCAACTATTTTGCATTTGCTAAGTATTTAAACGAACACTACAAATATTTTGACAATACAGATAAAGGAGATATTTATGAAGATGTCTTGACTAAAAAACGTCTTACCGAAATTGAAATTTATAACGAGTGGGTGATTAGGCATAACGGATTGAGTATATGAAACGATGCGGATAATTAGCACAAAATTTAATACGAAAAATGAAGATTAAAATTAAATAAATGTTTAACCGAAGAACGAGAGTAGCATTGTTTTATATACTTTGTTACCCACCGTTTTTCTAAAATTAAAATTATGACACCAAAGGAAAAAGCAAATGAATTAGGAAACAAATTTTATCAAGGAAGTGTTTTTGATTATGATAAGAAAGGACATTTGGAAGAAATTAAAAGAGCAAGAGAACGCACTAAAATTTGCGTTAAAGAGATAATTAAAAGTGTTGAGGGTAAATATAAAGATTATTGGAATGCTGTATTAGAAGAAGTTGACTTACTTTAATAATTGCTAACGGATTGGGGCTATGGGTATCCCGATAATATTAACATTAAAATAGTAAAAATATGGGAACAAAAATGAAATCTTTATTAAAAATGTATGCAGCAATGGCAGTAATGGGGGACTTTGGATTTAAGGACAAACTTGGATATGCAGAATTAACAGATGAAGAAAAAGCAGAAATAAAAGCCATTGCGGAAAGAAAAAGAATTGAAAAATTAAAGAAACAGGGTGTTAAGGAATATTTTTATGGTCAAAAAATTATATATGCTCGTAATAAGAAAAATGCTGATAGAAAAGCACGAAATAAGGGTTACTTATAGCCCTTGTTATATGCTTTTTTAATTGCCTACAACAAAGATACAAACGCACTTTTTTTTATAATCTATTGAAATAGAGGGTTTTCGCAAAATTTTGCAAAAAAGAAACTATTAATAAAATTTAAAAAACAAAAAAAATGAAAATAAAGAGACCATTAGTATTTTTTGACATAGAATCAACAGGATTAAACACTAAAACAGACCAAATAGTAGAAATATCGTTAATTAAAGTATTCCCGGACAAAAGCAAAGAGACTAAGACATTCAGAATAAAGCCTCATGTAGCTATTTCCAAAGGAGCATTTGACACACATCATATTTCAATGGAAGATTTAAAAAATTGCGAAAGTTTCCATTATCACGCCAACGCAATATTAGAATTTTTAAAAGGAACAGACATTGTCGGTTTCAATTCAAACAGATTTGACATACCATTATTATATAACGAATTTCAAAGAGCAGGAATAGAATGGGATTGGAAACAACACAATTTAATAGACGTAGGCAATCTATACAAAATTGAAAATCCTCGTACCCTTGTAGCTGCATACAAACAATACACAGGAGAAGATTTAGAAGAAGCCCATTCAGCTCAAGCTGACGTAGAGGCTACTATCAAAGTATTCGATAGTTTGACTGCTGATTCCGATTTAACACCTGAAGAACTTGCTTTAAAAAGCAATTTTGATAAAAAAATGGCAGACCTTAATAATTTCTTCTCTATTGACGTTGACAACGACTACGTTTTCAATTTTGGAAAATATAGAGGTGAAAAAGCTAATCTCCACCTCGATTTTGTAGAATGGATGGCATACAAAGATTTTCCAAGTGATACTTTAAAAATTTGTGATAAATTATTAAATTAAAAATAGAGGGTTTTCGCAAAATTTTGCGAAAAACAACTATTTTAAAATTAAAAAAATGATAGAAATAAATAATTTTTATAAAGGAAATTGCATTGAATTATCAAAACAATTAGATAACGAAAGTATTGATTGTATAATAACATCTCCTCCATATTATAACTCATCACATAAATATCAAAGGGGGTCAGGATTTCATTACACAGCAGATGTAGGAGAACCTTTATATGTTATAGAAGATGTTTTTAAAGAAATTAAACCTAAATTAAAAGAAGATGGTATAATATGTTTAAATCTTGGGTTTAGTTATGGAGAAACTGGTGTGATGCGTCCATTTGATATTATAAATAGATTAAGAAGCCAAAGTGGATATTTTATTAATGACATAATAATATGGCATAAAAATAATCCAATACCTATGCAAAAGAGATTGACAAACGCAATAGAATATATTTTTATTTTAAGCAAGCATCCTATTGGCAAATATTATACAAAAAAATATACACATAATGTATGGAAATTTCCAGTTGATAGTGGTGGTAAAGGACATTCTGCTGTATTTCCAAATGAGTTGCCAAGAAGATGTTTAGAACATTTTACAGAAGAAAATGATATTGTATTAGATTTATTTATGGGAAGCGGCACAACTGCTGTTGAATGTATTGAAGCAAATAGAAAATTTATAGGATTTGAAATTAATGATGATTATATTGCAATAGCAAAAAAGAGGGTGGAGGAAAAAATAAAAGAAAAAGAGAATAAGCAACAAACTTTATTCGGAAATACCGAGTGAGTCATATTGCTTACAACATTGATATAAACGTACTTTTTTTTTGCAATGTGCTGAAATAGAGAGTTTTCGCAAAATTTTGCAAAAAGACTATATATTAAATAATTTGAAAAATTAAAATATTATGGCAAAATCAAAAATAGAATGGACAGACTTCACTTGGAATCCCGTTTGGGGTTGCAACGCCGGGTGTGATTATTGTTACGCACGGAATATTGCAAAGAGATTTGCATATCAAATTACAAAGAATGAACTTAATGCAAAAGGAATAAGAGGTGTTATAGATAGAGAGTTGACAGGAGAAGACATTGAAGAACAATTAAAAAGTTTTAAACCAATATTTCTAAATTCAACTTTTCATAATTTTAAATTCCCAAAAAAACCAAGCAGAATATTTATCGGTTCAATGTCTGATATTGCTTTTTGGAAAGATGATTGGCTTGAAAAAGTTGTTGAAAAAATAAAACAATTTCCACAGCACACTTTTTTGTTGCTTACAAAATTTCCAAAAGTTTACAAAAAACTTGATAAGTTTATGCCTGACAATGTTTTGTTTGGAATAACTGTAACAAATCAAATTGAAATGAGTAAATTGAGGATATTGCAAGCGATTAAACAAGGGAAAAGAAAGATATATGTTTCTTTTGAACCATTATTAGATAATATTAAAAATGAGTTTTTGTTAAGGACAAAAGACAATAAATATCCTTTTAGAAAATTAGAACACAAATATAGAACTACATTATTAGATAATTTAGATTGGTTGATTATCGGTGCAATGTCAGGAAATAATAAACCAAGAACAAAAACGGAATGGATTGAGAGTTTGGTGAAAATGGCAAAGGATTATGATGTACCGGTTTTTGTGAAACAAATTGAAATAAATGGAAAGATTGAAAAGGAAATTTCAAAATTTCCAAAAGAATTGCAATATCGGGAGTTTCCAATCGCTTTGATTGAAGAAAGTGAATCTCCCAATCTTTAGTCAGGGGAGTAGTCAAGTGATAGAGCCGATTTTATTCTATTTGATGTAAAAATAGGTAATTGGTGGCTAACTCGTGAGGCAAATGAAAATATTGCAACAAAATTAGATATTAATATAGTGCCTATAATTGGTATAATGAAATTAGAAGAAGCAGTTGAATATGTAAAAAGAGGTTATAAATCTACTATTGCAGAAAATAAAGAATATATGGCAGAAGGATTAGTAATGAAACCTATAATAGAATTATTCAATAGACGTGGTGAACGAATTATATCTAAAATTAAGTATAAAGATTTCTCTCGTTAGTATTAAGGCTAACATTGATATAAACGTACCTTGTCCCGCAATTTGCTGAAATATAAGGTTTTTCCAAAATTTTGCGAAAAAGAAACAACTATTTTAATCTAAAGAAAAAAATATCTTAAGTAAGAAAAAACATTGTTATAACTACAAATTTACAGAACAGCCTTTTGAAAGGTTATAGTATATAATCTATATAGGTACACTCTAAACATTAATGCAAATATACAAAAACCAGAGAAAACGCCTATAATGTCAAAATTAATATTAACTTTATAAAATAAGTATCGCTTACATCCTACAGACGAAAAATAACCTGTGGGTGTTACGCTATATTTGTCAATAATATTGATTTGAAATACTGACTGCTTGATATTTAAAATATTGACTGCCTGATTCCGAATAGGTCATAAATTAAAGTACCACACCCTCCGAAGCGGTTTTTTCCACCCCCCCCTACTATTTAGATTTGGATTAAATAAAAATTGGCATAAAAATATAAGGCAAACGGCATATAGTAGCTATTTGGATATAGACTAAATAAAAATAATAATGTTTGAAGTGGCTACGGCGGGCTGTGTGGTTCTATTATTGTTTTTGCGTGTGTTTGTATTAATTTAGATTTTTTTGTGCGTGTGTATTATTAGAATCGATTTTAAATGATATATTAAATTATGTATATATAAGCTATAGTATTTTTTTTTTCGCAAAAATTTACGGAACTAAATGTTTTTTTTGATATACTTTTTTACGATTTTTAAAAATTTTGCAAAAAAGTTTATTTTTAAAATTTATAAATAACGCTTTATAACTTGCTAATATACTGTATTATAAGCA
>CAZWVR010000132.1:0-5294 GCA_964637235.1 uncultured Bacteroidales bacterium
CACACGATTTTCTAATTGTTTATATACTTTAACCAACTTATCTACAAATTGATCATAAATCTTTTCATCAATAATCAAACGGCGAGTTGTCGTACAACGTTGTCCTGTTGTTCCTACTGCACCAAAAATAACAGCTCTAAGTGCTAAATCAAGATTAGCATGACGAGATATGATTATAGCATTATTTCCTCCCAATTCTAATAGACTACGTCCCAGACGTTTAGCAACAATTTGAGCAATACGACGTCCAACAGGAATAGAACCAGTAAATGAAATGAGAGGTAAACGTTTATCTGCGACAAATTTATCTCCAAGATTACGAGAACGAGCTACAATAAGATTTATAATCCCTTCCGGCAAGTTATTATCTCTCAATACCTGTGCCATAATGTTCTGGACAGCTATCCCACACAAAGGTACTTTTGAAGAAGGAGCCCATATAACTGTATCTCCTGCAACAAGAGCAATCATAGCATTCCAAGCCCATACTGCAACAGGAAAGTTAAAAGCTGTAATTACTCCAATAGGTCCCAATGGATGCCATTGCTCATACATACGATGCCTCGGACGTTCTGAATGCATTGACAAACCATAAAGCTGACGCGATAAACCAACAGCAAAATCTGCTATATCTATCATCTCCTGAACTTCTCCAAGACCTTCTTGATATATCTTCCCCATCTCATAAGAAACCAATTTACCCAAATCCTCTTTATATTCCCTAAGCTTCAGAGCTATCTGACGAACTATCTCGCCACGTTTGGGTGCAGGAACCATTCTCCAATATTTAAAAGCTTCTTGTGCTTTTGCTATTACCTTTTCGTAATCCTCCCAAGTTGTTTCTTTTACTTTGGCTATCAATTGTCCATCAGCAGGAGAATATGACTCTATCCATTCTCCTGTGGTTTCTATCCATTCCGTGCCAGTTGAAGCTCCTAAATTTTCTGGCTTAATACCAAGTTTTTCCAGTGATTGCTTAATTCCGTATTTGTCTCCCATAGTAAAATTTTTTTTGTTTATACAAATTTTATATTTTTTATTTTAGCAATTTCGCCTAAGACGTTAAATTTTTTCGCAGTTTTTTCATTTGCTAATATACGTCTTTTTTTCGGTAAAGCCTCAATATTTTTCAAACTTATGCCATTTATTATTTTTATTGCAATATCAGCAGCAAATTCAGCAAGATCTTTCCAATATATATGATAAGAAATTAAACCTCCATCTTTAACAGTATCCGGAAGTGCACAAATAGTTTTAAAATTTTCTGTAATTGGAGTTAAATCTTCTTTTGTTGCAGTAGCGATAATGATATCTGAGCCTAAAAATACCCAATCTACTTCATTATCCTTAAAATAAGCTGCCGCCTTTGATATATCCTCATATTCCTGTATATCATAGCTTAAACACTCTATACCTACATTATTACAAAAATTACGGACTTCATCGTGCTCTATATTTGATTGAAGTTCTCCATTATGATAAATAACACCTAATTTGCTTATTTTATCAATTTTAAAAACAGTATTTTCAAATTGTTCATAAATTGGCACACCGTAATAGCTTGTAAAAATATTACTATTTTGCATATTGATATTACTGAAAATCTTTTCGTTATAAATGCCAACAAAAATGACTGGTATATCACTATTGTTTAAATATTGAGCAGTCTTTATACTTGCCGGTGAGCCAATTGCAAAAATTAGATCTACCTGTTTATCAATAAAATTAAGTAATGCATTTCTGGCTATCTGCTCATTTTCATTACAATTAGCATAAAAAATTTCCAGATTACTATTCTGTTCTCTAAAACGGAAGCCATTTTTACGAAGATAATCTTCTATGTAATTTATAGCAGCTACGTATGGCTCTATATTATCCCAGTATATAATCCCTATTTTAGGTTTTTTAACAGAATAATGTTTTGCCGGTTCCTCTCCACGAAGCACTCTTAGAGCACCTAATGCCAATGCCTCTAACTCCTGCTCTCCCGGATATACATATACAGGAGCTATATGTTCAACTCGTTCCTTTACCCAATTAGTGAACATCTCAGAATAAGCTATTCCTCCGGTTAATATTATCGCATCAACATCCCCCTTTAAATTAGTAGCACGTGCTCCAATTTCCTCTGATACCTGATAAGCCATTGCTTCAAAAACAAGTTTATATTTCTCAGAACCGGCTTTTGCCATATTTTCTACTTCTTTGGCTTTATTTGTACCAAAATAAGAAACTAAGCCTCCCTTACCTATTAATAAGCGTTTTATCTGGTCTTTTGTATAGTCGCCAGAATAACACAAATCCAATAATTTAAGTATAGGTACTGTTCCACTACGTTCCGGTGTAAAAGGTCCCTCTTCCAAACCATGGTTAGAATTTATTGCCTTGCCTTTCCTTAACGCTGCTATGGTAATACCTCCTCCCAGATGAGCTACTATAACATTGATATCCTTAAAATTTTTATTATGATCTGCGGCAAACTTACGAGCAGTAGCAAAAATATTTAAAGCATGCAATAAACTCGTTCTGGGCAGCTTTGCATGACCGGAAATTTTGGCAACTGGCTCAAAATCATCAACAGAAGGTGGGTCAACTATAAATGCAGGGGCATTATATTCCCATCCCAAGCTATAAGCCAAAACACAACCTAAATTAGATGCATGTTGCCCTTGATATCCTATTCGGGCATCTTCAATCATAGCCTCATCAACAATATAAGTCCCACTCGGAATAGGACGAATTAACCCTCCTCGCCCCACAAATGCAGAAAATTCATTTAATGAGAACCCATTAGCTTCTAAGGTCTCTATTATCTTTTGCTTCCTAAAAAAATATTGACTCCATATATTTGGAAACTTCTCCAATTCGCTCACCGAATGCTGTATCGCTGCTTCAAATACCTTATTCTCATTTTCAAAAACTCCTATTTTCGTTGAAGTGGAACCCGGATTTATTGCTAAAATTTTATACTTTTTTTTCTCCATTATTTTAATTGTTTGATTATTGCTACTTGATTTATATATTCTCTGGCTGTTTGTAAAGCTACATCTCTAATACTCATTTGCATTTCCTCAGCTTTTTGTATCAATGCCCACGTAGTCTGATATACCTCTTTAAGCTGAGCAGAAGCTATCTGCGGACTTTTACCTTCCAGTTCGTTTTGTAATAAAATTATCTCACCTCCATTTATTACAAATCCAGGTACATATAAAATATCTTTTTTCTCCAAAATTCCTTTAATCTCTTCATAATTATCAAACAGCTCATTGATGCTACTGGTAATTATAGGCGCCCGTATTTTATCTACTTGTTGCTTACTTATCACATTATTAAATGCACAAGATATAAACACATCAGTATTCTGATGAAATATTTCATTAGGCTTTACTACTGTCAACCAAGGATATTCGTCTTTAAGAACTTTTATTTTATCATAAACGATATCCGTGATAATAATCTTAATATTTTTAAACTGACTTATTAACGAACGCACAAGATTTGACCCCACCTCTCCTACTCCTTGAATAGCAAAACTTAAATTTTCCAAAGTATCTTTACCAAATTTTTTTCTAACCATTGCTTTTAAACCCCAAATCATGCCTTTTACTATCCCATCCACCGGTGAATTACCTGAATTCCTATAATTCTCATCTATCCCCAATAAATAATTAGATTCACGTTTAATGTCCAACATATCAGAATAAGTAATACCAGAGTTCCTTACCAAAAATAATTTACCATTTAATTTATTCAAAAATACACCTAATGCTCTGAAATACATCTCATTTTTAAGTTTCTGAGGATCTCCACAAAGAACTATTCCTCCTCCGCCAAAGGCTCTACGCAATAAGGCTGAACGATAAGTATTATAATAAGCCATTTTTAAAACATTCTCGGCTGCAAGCTCTGGATCTCCAAAATTAAATATACGACAGCCAGCAAAAGCCGGACCCAATACAGTATTATTTATTGCCATAACTCCTCTAAGAGATACGGAAGGCTCCTCAAAGAACACTACTTCGTGAGTGTTCGTTTTTTGCATTAACTTGAAAATTTCCATTACTCCAAAATTTAAGCTAAACAAAATTATAAAAAATATGCAGTAAAAAAAATGCTAAAATTCATATCAAAAAACAATAATTTTAGTGAATAATTGTATGCGCAACTTTCTCAGCCTTGAAATAATTTTCATAAAAAAAGTTAAAAGAATACTCTAATATTGGATATTTTAGAAAAAAAAATCTAATTTTGCACCGACATAAAAATCAATGCCCAGGTGGCGGAATTGGTAGACGCGCATGGTTGAGGGCCATGTGAGCTTCGGCTCATGCAGGTTCAAATCCTGTCCTGGGCACTATAACCGCTGTTAAAGCGGTTTTTTGTTCTTTAATACGCCCGGGTGGCGGAATTGGTAGACGCACATGGCTCAGGACCATGTGAGCTTCGGCTCATGCAGGTTCAAATCCTGTCCCGGGCACAATATGCAACAGGCGCGCGTAACTCAGTGGTTTAGAGTGCTACCTTGACAGGGTAGAAGTCGGAGGTTCGAATCCTCCCGCGCGCACTTTGTTTTTTTTATTCAAAAAAAATATATAACTTTGCACACGCTTAATTGAAAAACTTAAAAATTGGCAAAAAGACAAAGAAAAACAAAACAAAAAAAAGAAGATCTGGCAGATAAATATCTCATAAACGAAGAGATTCAAGTGCCAGAAATAAGACTTGTAGGTGAATTTGCTCAAAACGGAAACCAGATTATATCGACTGACGAAGCACTGAAAATCGCAGAGGAGAATGGATTAGACTTAGTAATGATAGCGCCAAATGCTAATCCACCAGTTTGTAAAATTATAGATTTTCAAAAATTTCTATACGAAGAGAAAAAACGACTAAAAGAAATAAAAAGTAAAGCAGATAAAGTCGAAGTAAAAGAAATAAGATTTACACCTACTACTGACGAACATGATTTTAACTTTAAAGTTAGACACGTCATAAATTTTTTAGAACAAGGAAAGAAAGTAAAAGCTTATGTGTTTTTCAAAGGCCGTATGATTGTATATAAAGATAGTGGTAGAGAACTATTAGATAGACTTCTTGAAGCAGTAAGTGAATATGGACAAATTGAACAAGAACCAAAAATGGAAGGACGAAGAATGTCTATCATTATAGCACCTAAGAAAAAGAAAAAACATTAAAAATAAACCAAATGCCAAAAGTTAAGACAAAAGGAGGAGCTAAAAAAAGATTTAAATTTACAGCTACTGGTAAAATACGGAGAAAACACGCATACAAAA
>CAZWVR010000133.1:0-5225 GCA_964637235.1 uncultured Bacteroidales bacterium
TTTGTTCATAATTCAGTTTTTTAGAAATTTTCCTCTTTTCCGAAAATAAGTTTTACCAGCCACAAAAGGACTAAGATTTTAATTACTGTCCAGATTACCTGTCCCAGTCCGACCGGAACTAATGGCTGAAAGACCAGTGCCAGGATGGCATAGACTATTGCCCAGCCAATATGGTCATGTTTGTATTCGTCATAAGCCATGGATATAAAGCCCAGAGCAAGCAATAGTTTGAGTATCCAGATAAACACAGATGTCAGCTGAAAGAATAATAGGATAATTATCAGTATCATTAATGCGTGAATAAATTTCATATCAATTAATTTGTGTTTTTGTTAAAATATAATTTTTTTGAGCAATTGGAAAAAGATTTTGTATTAATACCACTTTGGTTTATTAAAAAATTCTATTGCAATATTATTTTGCTTGCAAGTTATCATAGTTTAGTAATTTTACCAAAGTTTTTTGGGATATTCGCTATCTCCCTAAAATAACAATTATTATGTTGATCCCTTATCACAGAAACCAAAAAGTTTTTTGCTGCATATAAATCACAGAAGAAAAACAAAAAAGCTAACAAGCACTATAAGTAAGATAATGCAGGAAAAATTTTTTATTAAAAAAAAATACTATTACTATCTTTGTGATATAAAATTTATTTGTATTTATAATTTGAAGGTTATCAGTAATTAAAAAATAATAATATGATTGGAATTATTACTTATGACAAACCTCATAGAAAAACTCAGGACTTAGTAACTAAGTTATTACTAAATGGTTATAATGATTTGCATTTAATTGCTATACCTTGGATTGAGAGAAAAAATTTTATTCCTATTTTCAAGCATAGACCTACAAATTGTGTTGATATAGGTCCAGAAGAATTATCTAAACGATTTAATTTAAAATTTACCCGTCTTGATATAAAAGACTTACATTCTTTTTTTTCAAATAATTCATTCGATCACATCATGATTGGAGGGGCTGGAATTTTACCAGATAATTTGGCAAAGGACTTTAAAATAATAAATGCTCATCCTGGCTATTTACCAAATGTAAGGGGTCTCGATGCTCTTAAATGGGCAATTTTCGAAGGACAACCAATAGGAGTAACGACACATTATATCTCCGATAAACCAGATGAAGGAGAATTAATTGAAAGACGAATAATTCCAATTTATTTTGAAGACTCATTTCATAGTGTAGCATACAGAGTTTATGAAACAGAAATAGAGATGTTGGTAAATTCTATATATATAATTGAAAATAATTTAGCCTCTCTCGAATCATTATCTGATGAAAGATACAAAGCACATAAAAGAATGCCTCATCATTATGAAATCATAATGATAAATAAATTTGAAGAACTCCGAAAAAATTCTAAATCACATAGATCTGAATAATTATATTTCAAAAAAGTTATGTATAATCTGAACAATATCCTATTATTGAATTTCTTAGCCAGATATCTATAAACACTATACTATGTAAAAACGCTATTTCACCCTAAATGGATAATCTCCATAAAGAGTTGAAATATACTCTTTATCAGATTGATTTTTAGTTTAAATACCTTAATAGCGAAAAGTGAACAAGATTATAAATAAGAAATTAATTGTTCTATTTCAGCCGAATATTTAAAAACTAAACTTCGTAAAAAAAAGGATTAAAACCGGGAAACAAATTTTCCATAACTATAGAATTCAATATCATCTCAGTATCAGGATCTTTATCAGGTGTAAACATAGTAAACCAATACCATAGTCCTTTACTTTCATATAACATTTTTAGATAGGTATTAAAATCCAATGGCAATTTATATTTTTTACCTTCTAATTGGAAATTATAGATTTCTACTTTATCATATTTTTTGCCTTCTTCTAAATTAAAGCACTCACAAGCTTCTTCATTAAAAAAGTTAAAAGGATACAAAGTTTTTTCATCTGGACCAAAAAAGATTTCCCAATCTTGAAAAATGTCGTCAATGGGAATGAAATTAAAACCTTGTGTCAGAGTAAGCACTTCCATATTATAAACAGAATAAGCAGTATCTTCCTCCACGCACCATTGTAAGCGAAGTCCATTTGCTTGTTTATAAAAATCTAAAACTTGCTGGTCCTGCACCCCTGCATCAATTAACTTTTGAATGGATTTTTCGTCTGCGGGAGTTCCTATTTTAAAATCAATTAACTCTAATTGCGGATGATTTTCTATGTAATCCGCTAAAGCCTTTACTTTTTCAATAAATTCTTGTGCTTTCATAATTTTTTTTTAACAAATGTATATTACTGCAAAGATATCTTTTTTTCTTATTAACCCAAACTTAAATAATAATTCTTAGCAATTTTTATATGGGGAAAAACTTCTGTAAACTGTATTTATGGGAGAATATACGGTCTTATCCTGAAAAGGGTTTACGCTTCAAAGCTAAAAAGGACTGCGGGAGAAGTAGCAAGTCAGAGACTTGCAAATTTATGTCCCATAACTGAAAAGACTTGCGAGAATGTGGGTTCAGCAGACGGTCTTGTTCTGGAAGGCTATCGCCCGTTTGTAGATGATCAAAAAATCAAAAAGAAAAGAGACTAAACGATATAATATTTTGATTTTTAACCTATTATCTTTGAATGCCAGAAATAATTTATTTTAATCTCACGATTAAGCTACTCTATTGATTTTCAAAATTTTACCTTCCCTAAGTCCCCTTCTGATAGCCCTGCCACTTGTAGCAGAGGGTTAAATCTATTAAGAAATATCAGCATTGCTTGAATTGAGCCAATACAAAATAGTAAGGAGCTGATTATATCCCACAACAGGATGTAAAAAGCAAATCTAATTTCAGTTAATCATTTAATTATCAATTATTTAACACACTACGCAAAGAATCTATTTTTTGCAAAAAATCTGAGGATACTTCAAGATTATCACATTTATTTAAGATTTGCGAGGCTTTATAGTCGTTTCCTAAAAGATGCCAACAATAAGCTTCGTAGTACAATGATTTGGGATAAACTGTATCAATGAAGTTTGCATTATGATTTTCTACATTCATATTATATTCAGAAAATGAGGCTATTGCATTTATATAATCCTGCTGTTTAAGGTATAACAAGCCTGCAGTATATAATACATCAGTAGAAGAATCCTCTTTATATTTTTTGTCTATCAATTTGAGTGCTTCCTGATCATTGCCTTGTTTCGAATTAATTTTTATCAATATATTCATTGCCGTAGTATTATTTGGATTTATATCCAGAGCTTTCTGACAATAAAATTTTGCGCTATCATTATTATGAAGTTTCAAATAAATTTGACTCATAAGTATAAATAAATCCTCATAATGTGAATGAGCTATGTACTGATATAAAACTTTTTTAGCTTGGTTTAATTTATTCAATAACATTAATACATAACTATATGCATATACACAAATTGAATCATTAGGCGCTTCATCATAAGCTTTTTTTATATAATTAAATGCAGAACTTATATCATTTAGATGTATTAAACTTAATCCATAATAGGCTTTTTGGGTTGGGAAATCCAGTTCACTTGCCTCAAACAAATCTATGGCGTCTTTCCAATATCCATTATAGAAATTTACAACACCTTTATAATAATTAACGGAATCGCCGAAAAAATAATTATCAGAGATATAAAAAGAGGCAAGTTTATAGTACTTTTCTTTCAATAAACGGCGGATTATATAGTAATAAACATTAGTATCGCCAGCACTAGTAGCTTTATATAAATATTTAGCGACTGCATCAGTATATCCATTACTTTTATATAATTGAATTGCTATTGATAGAAAAGAATTTACATCTTCCAATGAATTCACTTTCGTATCACTGATAATATTAGGTTGGACAGAATCGCGATAATATTTTTCAATATCATCATTAATTACTGGATAGTTATGCTTAACGTCCCATAAAGCGGCAAACATCGCAGCTATAATAACAAATAAAACAGATAAAAATCTCAGAAAAAATATTTTGGCACTAAAATTTGAAGTAGCCATATACGAACGTTTAGGTCAGCAATATAAGAAAAATACCTTACATTTAAAAATCCTGGTTTAAGATATACAAAAAAAGAGGGGAGCATTCATATTTTTTATTGATGGAAAAATACTCCCCTGCTCTCATTATTCAGATGCATCATTTTTTGGAGGAAGTTCCTGTTTATTGGTATCAGAAGGCAATACGCCCATTTTACGTTTTAATTCTTCAAGCGCAGCATTTGCACTAAAAGATGTTGCTTCCAGAGCTTTATCGATTTCATCGTCGACAGAAGTATTAGCTTCTGCCAGTTCTGAATAAGATTCTGCCAGAGCTTCTTGTGTTTCAACTTTTTCTTTCATTCTTTCCAGCATTGCAATAGTTCCGGAAGCGTCAATATTTGCCAATTGTTTATTTACATTCTTTGTAGCTTCGCTAACCTTAGCACGTGCTTTCAATAGACGAGCTTCATTTTCCCATTTAGAAATTTGCGTTTTTAGGTTCTTGACGCTTGCTTCAAGTTTATCTACTTGCTTTTGATAGGTCTGATAGCTTGCCCATACTTGCTGATAATTATTTAGGAATTCCTCGCGTTTTTGCAAAGCAGCAGTTGCTAATCTGTCTGCTTCCTCAGGAGCTATGGCTCCTATCTTAGCTCTGGATATCAAGTCCATAGCTTTTTTCTCGTATGAATCCGCCTGAGCTTTATATCTTAATGCCTCATTCTTAGTTCTTATTGCAAGTGCTTTGACCTCTGCTAAGGCTTCAATGCTCTTTTGCAGTTTTTCTTTTAATTCCCTGATGCCCTGATCAAGCATCTTTTGAGGATCTTCCAATTTATCAATGGCAGCATTGGCTTCTGCCTTGCCTATCCGTAGTAAACGTTTAAAAATTCCCATAGTTGTTTATTTTGTTTTTCTCAAAATTGTAAAAAAAATATTTTTTTGCCAAATTTGTTAGCGAAAAAAGTTAAAATTTTTGACAAAAATGTCTTATTTTGGGATAAATATTAAAAAAATTAGGACAGTCAAAAAAATTAGCCAAGCTGAGTTCGGAAAACTATTTAATATTAAACGTTCCGCTATTGGTTCATACGAGGAAGGCAGAGCTGAACCTAAAATTGATAAAATCATTGAAATTGCTCAGTATTTCGGATTAACATTAGATCAACTACTTCGTAAAAAATTGACTGTTAATGAGATATTAAGATATAACCCTTCCCAACTT
>CAZWVR010000134.1:0-5145 GCA_964637235.1 uncultured Bacteroidales bacterium
TTTATTAAATATATCTCCGGAAGATATTCAAATGTCTGTTCAAGCAGATAAATAAAAAAAGGAGGCGTCTAAAAAGGCGCCTTCTTTTTTCTTTACAACAAAAAAGTCTTTTTTGTCCTACAAAAATTTACAATATCCTTGACTTTTTAAACAGCTTTTTTAAAACCTCCCTCTTCAAACATTGCAAAATGATATTTCCAATCATTCCTAATTTTTACGAAAGTTAATTTTCCTATGACCAACTTTTTGTATTAAAAAATAAATTTTACGTACTTGCAAAAAAAAAGCTATGAAAAAGCTCTCATTCCTTTTTATTTTTTCAGCTATACTATTAAACTTATCAGCACAAAAAAGGGAATTTTTCCCTTACTTAGTTAATGTAGGCTATGGCTTATATGTACCTCGCGATTATACTTCTGCCTCCCAATATAACAGTGCCTTGGATCCATCAGAAGTAGCGTTAGTTTTTGTAAAAATTTCTCCATCTCAAAAACAGAAAATTATAGTAAGCTATACAGATGCTCCAAGTGACGACCCTACTTACAAATTCTATAAAGTATTAAGTAATGGAGAGCTTCAATTTATGTTTAGCATAACCGCCGACGAACTTTATATTCCGGGAAACGGGAATTTATACGCTGCTGGCACTTCTGACGATTGGTTTGATAGACATCGTAAATATCGATTTACAGGAAACAATATTAAAGAGGTACACCAACCTTTCTATTATGTAGGAATGAAAACAACAACTTTGCAAACAATTAAACTATACGCAGATAAAACTTGTAAATATCCTATTGCTGTTATTCCAAAAGGTTCAACTATAATAGTAGTTGCTGCTGAATTCGCAGAAATGCCTGTAAAATTTCTAATAAAAAGTCCATTTGGGCTAATGGGCTGGTGGAAATTAGACAATGTCACGGAATCTAAAAAAATACAAGGGCTCAGATTTAATGGAGATTAAAAAATGGAAGAACATCACATCTATTATAGTAGCATTTAAGGCAATTAAATCTAATACTTCAAAAATCAAATAATATGAAACACAAAATCTTACTTTTAACAGGACTTTTTTTGACGTTAAATTTATTTATCTCTGCTATAAAACCTCAAAAAAATAAGACTACTATGGATAAAATAGTATTTACTGGAATAAAAACTACATGGAGCGGCGATGATGCATGGAAAGAATGGGATATAAAAACTAATAACGGAACAGGAACCCTAAAAACAACTTGGTCTAACTCAAAAAGCGAATGGGATTTTTCTGTAAACAGTATATCCGGCAGTATAAAAACCGTTTGGTCAGATAGTTATGCAGATTGGCATCTATGGGCAAATGGTAATACTGTAGAAATGAAAACAAAATGGTCTGATGACTGGCATGAATGGACTATCTCAGACGCTTCTGGCTCTTATACCCTAAAAACTGTTTGGAGTGGCGATGATGCTTGGAAAGAATGGACTTTCGAAACCAATAACGGTACTATGAAAATAAAAACTACATGGAGCGGCGATAACGCATGGAAAGAATGGAATATTACAGACAATATGCCTTCGGAAAAACCAGAATTAAAAATGGCTGCTATTTTCATCGCTATTTTTAACGGAATGCCTTAATGCTTCAATTTTTTTTCATACATCAAATTCGAATCTATCTAAATGCACTAAGACTTCTTTTCTTTAAATCCCAAAGAAAAAACATGGCTAATTTTTTATAACTTTAAAATTATGAACTGAACCTTTACTATATATACGTAAAAAATATACTCCTTTTATCAGATGTTCCGTATTTAGTATCAACACATTATTGTTATAAACAAATTCTATCGGTATAAGTTTTCCTACCGCATTATATAGTTGAATATGATCTATCTGAGCATTTATTACGACAAGGCGGTCATGGACAGGATTAGGGAATATAGAAATTTTACTTTCAGCAACATAATTATTAGAAGATGGAATAGGAACAGGTTTACCATATAATATTTGCCCAGTTGTTAAATCTAACCACATTTTATACATACTTGAACAATTGTTATTGCCATTAAATATTGCAAAAGCGACTTCGTGAATTCCATCATCATCGTAGTTTACAACTGGATCGTGGTCATCAGATTCGTATATACCAAAATACCAATGATAATCAGAATACTGACCGATAGAAATATCGTGATAATGCACTGTTAGATTATTGATTTCTGGGAAAAACAATGCTGAACAAGTGGTAGAATATGTACTATCTGTATAAGCAGGAAATAAAATCTTATATACAGTGCTATCAGTATTTTGAGAATATATCTTTAACTTTACGATGTATAATCCATCTGATGGGAATGTATGGGTTGGATTTTGATAGGTACTAAAAGAATTATCGCCGAAATCCCAAAGCCTTGCAGAAAGAGTATCTTGCGAATATGAAAAATCATAAAACTTGTAAGTAAGACCTTTTGCTAAAACAGGCTTTAAAGAAAAAAAAGCCTGCGGAGTATCTGGATACCAAGCTTTTTGACCTGTATAAACATAGGTTTGTACACTATCATTACAAAAAACAGAATTAACTTTTAGCACAACTTTATATATTCCATCTTGCATATATTGATGAATAGCATTATAACCCTGATATGTTATACCATCACCAAAATCCCAAAAATAGTATGCATCGTTTGGTGCGTCAGATAAGTTTACAAATGAAAAAGTATCAAATAAGGTATCTTGCGATATAAAAGAAAACATAGCCTTGCAAGTATCCTGGTCTGGAAATCTGGTATTTATAACTTTTGTAATACTATCAACACATAGTTCATTATCAAGGGTTAAGTTTACTTTATAAACACCGGGATGAGAATATGTATGTATAGGATTTTTTTGCATACTTGTATCTCCATCACCGAAGTTCCACATAAAATAAGTAGGAAATTCAGAGTTATATTTAGAATTATTTATAAAACTAACAGTTTTTTGATTGGTATCTATTACGGTATAAAAAGAAGGGATAAAATCACCCTCACAACCCACAAATAAGTAGCTACTATAATTGGCACTGCAATTATTATAGTCATCAGTAATAGTTAAGCTCACGCTATATTTACCTGGTGCAGTGAATATATGTACAGGTTGAGGTTCAGTAGATATAACACCATCGCTAAATTTCCACAAGTAAGAATAATTTTGACCTTGTGGATGAGCGACAAAATAGTAACGATAATTATTATCTTGGTCAATTGTGTATGAAAAATAAACGGTACAGTTCTGGGCATATAAGTTTGTTAATAAAGCAAATAGCAAAACTGTTAATAGAAACCTATTCATTATATTTTTTTGGCAAGATAAAAATAAAAAAATAAAATTTCAATGCGAGGAACGCGTAAAATTCATACGTAATACGCGTAAAAAAGTGGGCCTGAGTGGACTTGAACCACTGACCCCCACATTATCAGTGTGGTGCTCTAACCAACTGAGCTACAGGCCCCTCTTGCAAAAGCAAAAGTAAAAAAATAGAAGCTAAAAAACAACTATTTTATTGTTAAAAAATTAAAATTCTGGAAAAAAAGCATTTTCAATGTGTATAATTTTAGGAATTTTTTTTGACATAACAATTAGTATGACATCAAATCTTACAGGTTTGTCTATTTTATAGATATTGATGTATTCGTGTGCGGCATCCAGAATATTTTTTTCTTTATTTGACGAGATTTGTGTATTATAAGGTAAATCTGTTTTACGAGTTTTTACTTCTGCAAATATTATTATTTTATCATTTTCAGCGATGATATCTATTTCTTTATGTTTATAACGCCAATTTTTGTGCAATATACGGAAGCCTTTGTTTTTCAGGAAGTTAGCAGCGATATTTTCACCGTTACTTCCTGTTGATTTTTTGTTCATAGTTTAAGTGCGTTAGGGGGCGAAGCGATATGAGGCGAAGGCGAGCAGAATTGTGGCACTTTGCGGGCGGAGGCTGAGCGTAGAGCGAAGCCCCACGCACCGCAAAGCGAGGCGAATTTTAGGCGGACGTGCTGACAGGCGTCAGCCTGCTGCCGTTCCGCCTTAATGAGCCGAGCGAATTAGTGCCACCTGCGAGCCACAGCCGAATATAAGCGGAGCACCCGACCGCCGCAGCGGAGGTTTTGCGACGGCGGCGGGAACGCCCAAAAATACTTATTATTCAGCCCTTCTATATACAATAGCGGTCAAAGTTTTATCGTCACCGCCCATATTAACGGAGAGACCATAAGGACGTTTCGGGTCAAGTTTTATTTGAGCGTCGCCGGCATTACCTGTAAGCTGTTGCCAAATTGTAACTGCCATATGAACGCCAGTAGCACCTACGGGATGACCCCAACCAATCAGACCGCCAGTTGTATTCATCGGTATTTGACCGTCGTGGGCTGTATGTCCTTCGGCTATAAATGCTGCACCTTCTCCGGGTTTTGCGAACCCCATTGCCTCAACAGCCAGTACTGCTGCAATAGTGAAGCAGTCGTGCAGTTCTATTGTACCCAAGTCGTCTTTTGTTATACCGGCGTCATTTAATGCTCGTTTTACTGCTTCTTTGAATGCCGTAAGTTCCAAAGGATTTTCCGGATCTTTTGTAAGATCATCAATAACATTAACGAAAGAGAGCACTTCAATGGCTTGGGATTTAGGGATACCGAGTTTTTGTAATCCTTCTTCTGAAGTAATAACGAGTGCAGAGGCACCGTCTGAGACTTTGGAGCAATCATAAACTGTTAGATGATCTACAAATACTTTTCCATTTGGGAGGGTATTATGGTATAGAGCTTCTAAGTCTTCCACTGTATTGTGATATTCTTGTGCAGTTGGGCATCTACGGGCATTTTCAATCATATTTCTATACCAACGCCCCATACCTTTTCTTGCGTAGTCAAAACCATAGGTTTTGAAATATACACCGGCTCTATCGCTGAATTGTCCGGGGAAAAAGTGAGCGTGCCCGTGTTTTCTTTTTTGTATCCAACCTGCACCAGCGAGTATATCAGCGCCATATACGGCTTTATAAGTATTTTGTACTTCTACTCCTAAGGTTAGCACTACATCAGCAGTTTCTGCCAATACAGAACGGATGGCAGTAGTTAATCCAAGTCCACCTGAGCCACAAGCTCCTTCGACAGCTACTGCTGG
>CAZWVR010000135.1:0-5136 GCA_964637235.1 uncultured Bacteroidales bacterium
GGGCATAAGGTTGAGGCTGAACGGAGACAGGGTCAGCGGTTTTATCTGTAATAACAAAAGCCTTATCGTAAACTAATCCAAGATATCCGAGGCATAATCCTTGGATAAAATAAGAGAAGCTTTCTACCATTTTAGTATCTTTACCAATACCGTTTTCGTCGAGTTCTCCTATTTGCATACCATTGTGAATAACTTGCAAAATTTCGTTAGCAGTTGTCAATGTAGCATAAAGTCGTTCCCAATAATGTTCAAAAATATAAGCATAACGATAAGTTTCTGTATTGTTAAAAGCTTGTCTTGGTTCTGAGGATAAGTCATACATACCACTATTAAGCCAAGAGCTAGTTCCTTGATCAGCCATAGTAATCATAGACATTTGAGGGGACCAGCTGTGTGTCTGTGCACTTATATACCAACTATAAAATAAGCCAGCAGCAGCGCCATAAACAGCGTCTCCATCAGCGTAAACATTCTCTATACCGGGATTAGTGGTATTTGGGACTTCCAATTTATTAACACATCCATAAAAAGTGATGATTAACAAGAGCAATAATAAAAACCTTATTTTCATAGTGTTTGTTTTTTTAATTTAAAATTGAAGTTGAAGCGAAGCAGTTAGAGTTCTAAAATTAGGATAACCAAAATCATCAAAAGCAAAAGTAGTTAAATCACCGCTTGTAGCCACTTCTGGGTCATATCCGGAATATTTAGTAAATGTATAAACATTGCGACCGACAATACCAATTTTCATAGTTTTCACATATTTAAAGAACCTTGGGTGCAAAGTATAATAAATTGATAACTCCCTAATTTTTAAATAAGAACCATCCTCAACGAAATATGAATTTATTGATTGCTCATAAAAATGATTGTAATAGAAAATAGATTTTTTCAAATTTTCAGGTTTACCATACTGGTCAAAATCAATAGCACGACCATCTCTGAAAGTGTATTGATGAGTATAATTATAAATATCCCCTCCGTTTTTCCAATCCAAAAGGAAATAAATAGTAAAATTCCCCAGTGTCAGAGTAGAAGTGAAACTCATATGGAATTTTGGATTTCCATTACCAATTAAGACCTTGTCAGGTTCTCCGTCGTTATTTGTATCTACAGGTATAGGTGCTTCGTATCGTGAGCCTTCTGTTCCTTTTAGGACGACATATCCATCACTATTTACAGTATAGTCATCAATAGTATGACCTTCTGGCAATTGTTTGGCCATTTGATCAAGAGATCTGACCCAGTCATATCCATATAAAACTCCAAAATCTTCACCGGGCTTTATCAAATAGGCACTATGAGGACCAGTATAATAAGGAGGTATTGAAAGACTTACCATTTTCTGAGTTATTTTATCAAAATTAACCTGCACGTGCCAATTATGTTTTACGCCTTTTATAATATTAGCACCTAAACCTATTTCCAAAGAAGTAGATTTAATATCTCCAACATTACGCCATTGATAAGGATAACCTAAATGACTGGGTAAAGGAACCTTTGCAAAAGCACCGATAGTATTATCAATGGAATAACTTGCATAAAGATTAAAACGATTTAAAAACTTTGAATCCAAAGCTATTTCCAATTCACGAGTTTCAGCAGGTTTCAAATTTTTATTACCTATTTGATCACGGTATAGATAGCCATTTCTAAAATAAAAAGTGGTATATTGCCAAGAAAAGCCCGGGCGTAAGCCTGCTGTTCCATAAGCGGCACGGAGTTTTAATTCTTGAAATCCGGGTATTTTAAAATCCTCAGTAATACGATAAGCCCCGGAAATGCGGTAATAAGTTTGCCAACGTTCATTAGCACCGAATAAAGAGGAACCGTCTCGTCTTATTAAACCAGAAAATAGATATTTACTTCTGTAATCCATATCAACAATCCAGAACAAATCAATAGCGCGAATAGTTCCGTCATAAGAGGACATAGAAGCCTGAGTAGGGTCAGTATTTGTCAGTTGTGGAATATCAGGGACAATAAAATCACGCCCCGTAACTGCAAAATCGCTGTAAGTTTCGTCTTCATACATATAACTTAACTTAGACTTCAACAAAAAGTCTCCAAAACGGTGATTAAAGTTCAAAGTGCTTTGATAGACCATATTTTTTGAGATATATGCTTCTTTGTATATACTACCGCCAATATTTGCACCACCGCCATAAAGATAGCCTTTGGGAGTATAGGTATTGTAATAAATATTGAGTTTTTCGTAACTGTATTTAGTCTCAAAACGTAGCCAACGGGTCAAATATACCGTACCTCTGATATTTGTCATAAAAGTATTTTTAAATTTTTCACGTTGTCTATAATAAAGAGGATAAAGCGGATTTTCCTCAATGCTCCAAGGGTCAGGCAAAATTTTGTAAGGAGTTCCGTCGTCATTAGGAGCAGTTAAATCTACATCAGGATTGATAAATAAAAGATCAAAAAAACTGCTATTAGACCCCGGACGGTCAGAAAAAGAATTTATAAACAAATTAGAAGTAGAAAGTTTTATAAACTTACCAATTTTAGTATCTGCATTAAAGCGGAAATTTCTACGTGTATATCCATTAGTGTGAAAGATAATACCTTCATTATGGTGATTTTCGGCAGAAACATAAAGATTTGAATTTGCATTTTTAGAAGCCACTCCTACATAATTAGTGTAATAATTACCATTTTTGAAAAACAACTTTTGATGATCGCGAATAATAGCATAAGGTTGATCACAATAAGCACTATCAGTAAGGATTCTACTACCACCAATGACATTTCCGTTTTCGTCATATTGTACACCAGCATATCTTGTATAAGGATAGTCTTCATAGGCACTATCAAGGACATAAGGATGATGTGTAGCAAGTTTAATACGCTTAACAAGCTGTGTAGTACCAAATTCATTTCGGATAACTACTTGGTATGAACTTTTAATATTTTTACCTCTTTTAGTATTTATCACAATGACGCCGCCAGCAGCTCTTGACCCATAAAGTGCCGAAGCTGCAGCACCTTTAACAACCTCAATACTTTCTATATCGTCGGCGTTAATATCAGCCAAAGAAGTCTGCACCATAACACCATCAACGATTACCAAAGGAGCGTTTCGTCCGAGCATAGAAGTCACACCTCTCAAACGTATAGAAGCACCAGAACCAGGCTCACCAGTGGGTTTTACCAGAACAATGCCGGGAATTTTTCCTGCTAATACAGTAGAAGCAGAACCAGATGGAGCTTGTTCCAATTGACTGGCGTCAAGATGATTAACTGTAATTGTAAGTTTTTTTGTCGGTGTTTTATCTGCTACACCGGAAACTACAACAGCTCCCAATTCCGTAGCATCTTGATGTAGAGTTATTTCATAAAAATCAGTATCTGGGCGTAATTCTACTTCTTGGGTCTTAAATCCTATTGAACTTACAACAATATATTTAGCAGCATCGGAAACTGTCAAAACAAATTTACCATCAAGATCTGTAAGCGTAAAATTCTTAGTTCCTTTTTCCTTAACCGTTGCTCCCGGAACAGGACTCCCATATTCATCATATACCACACCGCGAATATTACGAGAAAGAGGTTGTGAACCTGTAAGATGCAAACCAGAAACTTTATAATCTTTTTTATACTTAATAACAAAATAATCAGCTCTGAGCCGGTAATATTCCAAAGGGCTATCTTTTGTCAATGCATCTAAGGCTTCTGTAATTGTAGCCGATGAAATTATCTTAGAATACTTACTTTTAGAAATATCAATCTTAACATCACTATCGTAAGAGATAGAAACTTTAAACTTAGCTTCAAGTTGCTTTATCACTTCGGAGAAATTCACTGCCGCCTGTGCTTTTAATGCTAAAAAAAGTACAAGAAAAGCCAAAACAAACGTAAGTTTTTTCATAAGCAAATATTTTTTATTTAAAAATTACTGTATCTTGATGAATAACATATTTTTTATTGATTATCAATGAAATAGCTTTCAATAATAAGTTGATATCATCAGAAGGTGCACTACCTCCGATATGTTTCTTTGTCAACTGATTATTATCAAAGACCACAATTTTTCCATAGTAATATTTTATAAGCTCAGAAATTTCTTCAAGGGAAAGGTTTTTAAATTCAATTTTATTATACATCCAATACAGATAGAGCTCAGGTTTAACATTTTTCTTTATAATCCTTCCGCTACTTCTGCAATATTCTATAACATCATTAGTATGCATTATTAAAGTGGTATCATTTTTTGAAAAATTATACAGCTGAATTTTTCCTTTTATCAAGGCAATAGAAGTCATTTTTTCTTTTTGAGCAACATTAAACTCTGTTCCATAAACTTTTATATCTAAATCTGGACAATGAACAATAAAATGTTTTCTATCAGATGTTTGTTTAATTTTAAAAAAGGCAATACCTTTAAAATTAACTGAACGATTAAATGGAGAAAAAAGACCTATTTTATATACTATTTGAGAATTTGTATCTAAAATAACAGTAGACCCGTCAGGTAAAACGCGGCTTAATGGTTCTTTTCCCCTATTTACAATAACAACATCTTTTTTCCATAAAAAAATATATAGACTACTTACTAAAAAGAGAACAAACAAAAAAGAATATTTTAACAAATTAAAAATCAATATTTTACGTTGTCTATTTTCAATTCGTTTTTGCAAAGAAGTCCATAATATTTTCAACTGTGCCCTATCAATATTTTCTGTATCAAACTCATTATCAATTGAATTTAAGAATTCATAATCCTGTTTTAAAGAAGGATTCTCTTCTAAAATTTTTTTCAATAAATCCTGCTGTTGAGGTATTTTTCCATTAGCAAACCATTTTGCCAAAAATTTCAAATTATCGTTCTGCATTGATTAAGGTTTTATAAAAATTTTTTTACTAATAAATGAATATGGAGACTCTATCTCTACCAAATATATGCCTAATGGCAATGAATTTATAGTACAATTGTTGACAAAAGGCACAGAATATAGCAGCTGACCTGCCATATTATAAATTTTTAAATAAGCTTTACCTTCCGTTCGAACACTTAAAATTCCATTAGATACAAAAATTTTAATATCTGAGGAATTCCCTTTTAAAGTAAGCACTTTGCCAAAATAAAGTCTAAAACGGTTCAAAGGCTCGTGAGTTCCAGCAGTA
>CAZWVR010000136.1:0-5115 GCA_964637235.1 uncultured Bacteroidales bacterium
GGTCTCTAAACGGCTAACATGAATCAAAATAAACACAAAATCTACTGTTTATATATTTACAATATTAAAACAATTAAATAAAAAAAGTTGCAAGACAGGTGAGCACGATATACAGTATACAAAAAAATGTTTAGGAGGTGGGTATGGCATATAGATATGATGAGGATTTGGAATTCCTAAAATATTTAGAATCTAAGGATCTAGATCAATTAGTAAATATTTTAATCTATGATACAGATGGACTAAAAAGATTTGCTGAAGAATTGTCAGAATCTGAGAGCTACAAAAAATATTATCCAGATCATGTGAAATATTGGCAAGATATTGCTGGAGAGTTGCAAAAATTTGGAGGGAATACTTTTGCCAATATATTACGAGGAGGTAAAGGTGTTTTATATAAAGAAATCTTAATGGATGTTTGTGACAAATTAAAAGTAAATTATAATAAAAATTCGAATGTTGAAAGAATAGAAACTAATTTATTAATGAAAGTTTTAGAAGATGCTTTGGAAAAAATGTCTGATGAAGAAAGAAAAGAATTAGCAAAAAGTATAGGACTTAAAAACACTCAAAATTTTTCAGCTCAAGCGCTAGCAGGAATTTTTCAAGCTATTTTTAGAGCAGGAGGATTTAAATCATATCAATTAACACTCATCGTTGTAAATGCAATTCTAAAAGCATTGATTGGTAGAGGCTTGAGTTTTGGAGCCAATGCTATGTTAACGAAAACTATGTCAATTTTAACAGGACCAATTGGATGGGTTGTAACAGGACTGTGGACTGTTATAGACATTGCAGGGCCCGCATATCGCGTTACAATTCCAGCAGTAATCGAAATTGCTGCATTAAGACAAAAGTATTTATATGCAGATAAAACTCAAGATATAAGTTTTAGTTAGTTTGTATAATAAAAGATTAGAGAAAATGTATAAAAACTGATTTTTACACAGTTAGGTGGACGGTTATTAAAAAAGCAAAAATAAAAAACTTTTGGAAAATAAACTTGTCTAAGTTTAAAATTATTTAATAAACTAAAGAAGCAGGCTTTTCATTAGAATATTTCTAAGTGAAAAGTAGAAATTTATGGTTTGTGTGGTTGAATTGGTAGGATTACAAAGAAAAAATGGTAAGGGAATATGAATAGATATATAGAGACATTAAGAGAATGTAATAAAATTGCCGAACAAGAATATAGAGAAGCTACTACAAAACTAAAAAACCTAAAAAAAGAATTGACTTCCTCACAAAATATTTTAGTTGAAACTATTATCAGTTTAGATAAATTGGGTATAAATGATCAATCAGTTTATGATCCGATATATGCAGTAAATAAAAATATTTCTGAATTACTAAATAATAAATTTAATGCCTTTGAAAACAGTTTCAATAGAAAAGCCAATAGTCTTTCATATTTTACAGTAACATTATTTGGTAGAACTAAAGCAGGCAAAAGCACCATTAGAGAAGCTTTAACAAATGGCGATGGAAGTACAATTGGTAAAGGAGCACAAAGAACAACAAGAGATGTTAGAATTTACAGCTGGAATCATTTAAGAATTATAGATACGCCAGGTTTTGATGCTTACAAAGGGGAGGAGGACGAGAAAATCGCCTTTTCTCAAATAGATGAAACAGATTTAATACTTTTTTTAGTAACAAGTGACAGTATCGAGGAAAGTGAATTTGCAAAACTAAAAAGAATTCGAAGAGAAAATAAGCCCGTTATTATTTTACTAAATGTTTTATACGACATAAAACATCCAATAAAAAGAAAACAATTCCTGCAAAATCCCAGAAAATATGTATCCATCGATGCTATAAGAGGACATTTAAGTAGACTAAAATTTCTATCTAAAAAGTATTTTGATATCAACAATATTTATGTTATACCTATTCATGCACTATCTGCTTTTGAAGCTAATAAGGCAAGTGGAGAAGAAAAGAAAAGATTGTATGATGCCTCTAATTTTGAATATTTTAAAAATTTTTTAATAAAAGAAATTAGTATATCAGGCAAACAAAAAAGAGTTCAAACGTTTAGAGATAGCTATATATTTCATCTAGAAAATAGCATAAAATCTGTTTATCAAGATTCCTATAAGACATTAAAACCTATTGTGAACTTACTATATAATAAGCGAATTGAGTTGCAAAATTGGTTTGACAAATTTATACCAGATAAAAACGAAGAAATAGAAAGAGAGGTAAGAAAATTATTTATACCTTTATTTGATAGCCTTGATGAATTCATAGAACAAAATATTGAAAAAGACGACTTTGCTGATAGATGGCAAGAATTTATTAACGAAGAAATCACAGACAATAAAATTGCATCTATTGGAGAAAAAATTGTTTCCGACATGAACAGATATTTAACGGAATTTTTCAAAGAGTTTCAGTTTGATATGGATTTAATTGTTCCTGAAATAAAGTTGAAAAATATTAATAGCATAAAAAAAGGTTCTACAGGGAAAATATTAAGATGGGGGGGAGCCGCTGTTGGCACAGCATCTGCCGTAATATTATCTACTGCAGTCGCTAACAGTTGGAATCCTCTGGGGTGGGGACTTGCATTTGTTGGGATTGGTTTAGGAATATTTTCTTGGTTTTGGGGAGATGATACAAAGCGTTTCAATAGGCAAAAAGCAAAACTAAAAACTCGCATGTTCAACAATTTGGAAAAAATGCAGAGAAAAAACATTGGAGCTTTAAAAACTTGGTTTTATAAAGAAATCACTCGTGGGTTACGAAAGAAAATTGCTCAAGATTTAAAAAATCAGGTTATATTATTTAAAAGACTATTAAAAGAATACTCTATTATTGCCGATAAAATCGATTCAATAATTGAGAAAGAAAACATACATTTAATTAAAAAACTTTTGGAATTAGGCTCAAATAATAATTATAATTTCAATACCATAAGTAAAGTATCAAGAATTCAGGGAAGGCTTACTAAGATTTTAGTTAAAGAACCTTTATTTCGAGATGATAAAAGTAAATCAGATTTTATGAAGATTTACGGTGAAAAAATAATAGAAATAAGAGAAACAAGTGATAAATATAGTTTATTACTTGCAGCATTAAACGCTAAAAGTACCGAAATTATTGATATCGCTTACAATGAAAAGTATAAAAAGTACATTGTTAAAGTAGGAAAAAATGTAGCAGGAAAAATATTCGGATCTTCACACAGTAACGTTAAAACCGCAGAAAAAATTATTGACAGTAAAATACAAATAGAGGTTATTGAGAATGAGAAAACTAAAATTTAAAAAAGCAGAAGAAGAAATTAACGTATTAATTAAAGTGATTAACGACAAAATTAGAGGCATTGATAATCGGGAAGTTGATAGCATTATAAAAGAATTTCAAAGTAAAATAAATGACCTACAAAAAAAGATTAAATTAGAAATTGCTTTTGTTGGGCAGTATAGTGCCGGTAAATCAACAATAATATCAGCTATAACCGGCAATAGAGATATTAAGATAGGTCAAGATATAACTACTGATACACCACAAGCATATCCTTGGGGAAATGTTATACTAATTGATACCCCTGGAATTTATGCCGGAAGGCCTGAGCATGATAAAATTAGTATAGACTATATGAATAGAGCAGATTTACTTGTTTACGTAATAACAACACAAGGTTTCTCCTCTGAAACTGCTAAAAACTTCAGAAGATTAGCTTTTGAAGAAAATCGTATCGATAAAATGATGTTGGTTATAAATAAAAGTTCACAAGGTAATAAAGAAGAAGCTTTACGTAACTGGATTTCCGATGCTCTGAAAGTAACAGAACCTAAAACGGAAAATGATTTGTATTTATGCGTTATCGATGCAAAAGATTACTTAGAGGCTCTAGATATAGATGATCCAGATGATAAACAAGAATTAATTAAATATAGCGGTTTTAATGATTTCTTGGACAACCTTGATAAATTTATTGCTAATAAAGGAATTTTAGGAAGATTAATTACCCCGATAAATTTAATTCAAGATTACCTAAATAGAATAATTAATCAATTGACTGCTGACAATGAAGACACAAAAAACTTATTAGAACTGCTACGCCGTAAATACTTTAGATTGATAGAAAGTAAAAAGAATATTACAAATGTTGTAAATGCACACATTGAACAACTGGTTTCTGATATAAAAAAAGAAGGGAATAAAATTGCAAATCTTATCGAAAAAGATAGTAGTAAAGATATATTGGAAATGGAGAGCAATAATTCAATAGAAATAATTGAAGAATTAGTAGATAACACTAATAAAAAAATCGAATATGCCATTGAAAGTGAGTTTACTAAACTACACACTGAACTTGATATATTAATGCAATCAGAATTAGCTCAAATGCTTATTATAAAGAAAGAATCAATAAAAATAAATTTCAACACAAACATTGAAATAAAGGGGATTAATAAAACAAAGATAGAATCAGGTATAGATATTTTAAAAAATATAGGAAATTTCGCAGAAAATTTTGCAATTAATGATGAAGCAGTTAGCGCCGGTGCAAAAGGATTAAAAGCTGTAAGCGGTAGTGATGCACATAAAACTATATATAACATAGGCAAATTTTTTGGTTATAAATTTAAGCCATATGAAGCCGTAGGGTATGCTGATAAAATTGCCAAATTCGGTAAAGCTGTTAGTGATGTTGTTGGTAAAATTGCTATAGCGTTGCCTTTTCTAACTGCTGCTTATGAAGAATATGCTGAAAGTAAATACGATGAGAAAATAAAGGAGGAACGGCAAAAAATTCGTAGATCATATGACAATATTGCTAATGATATAAAGAAATCCTTTCAAAATCAATTTAATAAATTAATTCATGAAACTTATGATATTGAATTAGAGAACACTCAAAAAATTATCGAAGGTATAAGAAGTAAAAACAAACTAAAAGACGAAAAAGTACAAGAACTTCAAGAACTTTTACATAAAAGCAATAAGATTTTGAAGGATTTAAATACCGGGACTGTAATGAAGCTCTAACTAACTACAGCTATACTTGATAGGCTTATCCATCACAGTCATATACTCAATACTCAGGGGGAAAGCTATAGACTTAAATAGAAAAGAAAAGCTGGTGTTCTTTTAGATTTA
>CAZWVR010000137.1:0-4999 GCA_964637235.1 uncultured Bacteroidales bacterium
TTTAGTAAAATATAACATTTTATATAATTTTTGCAATATAATTTTTGTAGTATGTTAATAAAGTTGTATTTTTAGAAAAAAGTTAATAATTTTGATTTCAACAATAAATTATATGAAAGTAAAATTATTTTTGTTCTCGTTGGTCTTATTTTTGAGTAATGGGCTATTGGCTCAGGTAAGTATTAATACAGATGGAAGTGCAGCAGATCCATCAGCAATGCTTGATATTAAAAGTACTAATAAGGGGTTGTTAATCCCCAGAATGACTGCTAATGAGCGTGATAATATCTCTTCACCAGCAACAGGTTTAATGGTATATGTCACAGATGACAATACCTTTTGGTACTATGACGGCTCTAACTGGGTGCAGGTAGGAACTGGTATCCCCGACGATGACTGGATAATTAGCGGAAGTAATATGTATAGTGGTGTAAGCGGCAACGTCGGAATTGGAACTACAAGTCCTTCTCAAAAATTTCATGTTGTAGGAAATTCTTTTATACAAGGAAATCTTTATGTTTATAATCCTTCTTATGCTATTCTGCATTATGGAAATACTGGTTTATTAGGTGGGGCGGTAAACTTTCACCCTGATGGCAATAACAATGGTTTATTTATTGAAGCTAATAATGGTTCCGAAGATGGAGGTATCTTTTTTAATGGAAATACATTAGTAATGTGGTCTCCTGGCGATAATGATATTATGAGAGTTTACGATGAAGATGATTTACCTTCTGGGGATCCTATTTTAATTCTTAAAGATTATAGTTATTATGGTGGCTATTTGGGAGTTAATGTTGCTAATCCTGATGATGAGCTTGATGTTGCAGGTACTGCTCAAATATCGGAATATTTGAAAGTTGGAGATCCAAATCCTCCTGCTTCTGGTTTACAAAACAATGTTATTTTGTATTATATAAATTTTGGCACGGAATCATATTGGAATTTTATCCATTCTATTTGTAATATTGATGATGGAGGGTTATGGTTTGTTGGTTCAGATTATGTAAAGTTTGATAATACAGGTTCACGTCATTATAGAGCTTTGCATTCGCCGTATATTTGGTTACCTGAAAATATTAATACCGCAGATTTATATGTGGAATTAGACCATGAATGTACATTAGAGAATGGATATGATGGTTTATATATTGAAGTCACAGAGGATCTTGGTAATAATTGGAATATAATAAGCTCATGGTATAGTAATGGTTATTCAAATTCCGTTGCAGGATGCGACGAAAGTTGTAATAGTTATTCAGGACCTGCATGGACAGGTGGTTCATTTTCTGGCCGTGTTATTTCTCAGTCTAATTACTTTGAAACCGTTTATATGCAGGGAACCTGGGTTAGGTTTAGATTAGTCGGAATGGAAGATTATAGTAATGGCTCAGGAGACTATAAGATATATCAATTTTGGTTAAAAGCAGATAATCTTGTTTATCAGCATACTTCTAGTGGTTTTCAGCCTGGGGATATATATGCAGAAGGACATATATATGCTCAGTCTAATCACCAAATAGGAGATGTAGCAGAATATTTTCCTGTTCATGGTAATGCTGAACCAGGTGATTTAATAGCTATGAGTAAAGAAGGTAATACTAATGCATGTATAGTTGCAGATAAAACTACGGCAAATTATTTAATAGGTGTATATTCTACCTCTCCGTCAGTTTTAATAAATAATCCAAAAGAAGGCATCCCTGTTGCATTGACAGGAAGATCTCCTGTGAAAGTATGCAACGAAAATGGAGAAATAAAAGTAGGTGACTTTTTAACAGCTTCCTCTAAAAGAGGTTATGCTATGAAGGCAACAGAGCCTTGTTTTGTTATTGGACGAGCAATGGAGAATTTTGACGGAAAAGAAGGTAAAATAATGGCAATCATACAGCCCGGATGGTATAATCCTAATCCAGCTTCGGAAGGTTTCCATACGGGAGAAGCCATTGTTAATCAAGGGCAAAGCTCAATTACAGTTTTTGACGATAAAATATCTAAATATTCGCGTGTTTTTGTGACTGTTTATGGTAATCCTGGGTCATATTATTGGATAGATCCTGTTAACGATGGTTCTTTTACTTTAAATTTTGAAGAACCTGTAAAAGAAAATATTAAGTTCGTCTATCTTATTAATTCTGCTTCTAATATTGAGGAAATAGATAAAACTATAAATGAAAAATTATCTATCAAAAAAGTAGAACATGATAAAGAATGCGAAACTTGTGGAGGTAGTCAAGTTTATTATATAGATAAGAATGGTAATAAAATTGATGGTATAGCAGTATCATCTAATCCGCCTTCTTTACCGCCTGATGTAAATAAAGTATGGACATGGGATCCCGTAAATGGTTTTGTTGAAGTTAATTCAACACTAAATGAGGAAGAAGCATTACTTCAAAAGAGACAAAAATTAAATCAATGGAAACAACAACAACAGAAATTAATAGAAAAGGACAGTAAAAGTCATTAAATAACTATATCTATTTCACGGGTGGCTTAGCTATCATAAGCTACCCGTTTCATATTTTTATATAGATTTTTTCTCCAATTTTTGTATGCTACAAAGCTGAAAATAAAGTATATAATAAACAATAGGGCTGCTCCGTATATTTTTTGTTTTACAAATATGACTATTGCTATTGCGTCGTTTATCATCCATAAAAACCAGTTTTCGATATATTTGCGTAATAACATATAAACCGCTATAATACTTATTCCCGATATAATGGCATCGCCTAAGGGGACTTGGGAATTAGTATAGTGTTGTAGTATATAATAAATCGTTAGGATTAAAATAGCTCCAATTATGATTAGGAGTAAAAGTTCTCTTGATTGTATATGCTTGATAATTAGTTTGTTATTAGCTTTGTTTTTACCCTTTAACCAGTAGAATAGTCCATAAATGCTGATTGATATATAATAGAGTTGTAAAAACATAAATGCATAAAATTGATTTTTGTAGTAAACATACATAAAAAGTAATGAGGAGATTAAGGATATTAGCCATCCAATAGCTTTTTCATGGATAAAAAAATATATATTTCCGATGGAGATTATTGTTGCTATTACTTGTATCCAATTATCTATAAACCACTGTATTACTAAATCTTGCATTTTTGCTCAAAGGTAAATTTATTTTTGCATTATTATCTTTTATGAAGTAGTATTTTTGTTAAAGAATGTAAACTAGCGATTTTTTTGTGATTTTTTTTGTTATAAATATATTAAGGTAGATTGATGGACGAAGTCAAAGTCATTGAAAATATTAAACAGGGAAATAAAGAAGCTTTTTCGTATCTTATAGATAAATATCAGGATTATATTTTTAAAATAATGCTGGGTTTTGTGCATCGGAAGGATTTGGCTGAGGATTTAACTCAGGAGGTGTTTATTAAAGTTTGGTGGAATATTGATAAGTATAAGCCAATAGCGAAATTTAGTACTTGGCTCTATAAAATTGCAGTTAATACTGCTATAAATTATCTACGAAAAGAGAAAAGAGAACATCTTTTTACAGATATAAATAAACAGGAAGAGGAGCAAATGCAGCAGATTTCTATTGATAGTAATTTTAAGGCTCATAGAAGTTTTGAAGCAGATACTAAAACGGAAAATGCTGAACTTGCACATATATTACATAGAGCTATTGCTTCTTTGCCCAAAAGACAGCGTATAGCATTCGTATTGGTAAATTATATGAATATGAATTACAAGGATATTGCAGAAGTTTTAGATACTACTTACTCGACGGTGCAATCTCTTATTTTTAGAGCTAAACGAAATTTGCAGAAGCAACTTTTAAAATTTATGAACAATGAAATGTAAACAAGTACAACTTCTATTAACTGACTATATACAACATAATCTTGATGAAAAAACAGCAGCCCAAATAAAACATCATTTGGATAGTTGTGAAACTTGTGCTCGGAGTTATGCTTATTTAAAAAAGGTTTATTCTTTTATTGAAATAGAGAGAGCTCAAAAAACTTCTCCTTTTTTAAAAATGCGTATTTTGGCATCATTGCGAAATTCTGTTGAAAATATTTCCATTTTAGATATTCTTTTTGCTCGTTTTAAACTTATTTTCGCAGGTATTATTATTGCTTTTGCCTTGATTTATGCACTTTTAATTTCTAATTTTTTATATAATTCTTTTGAAAAAAAATATGTCAGAAATATTGATAATCAATTATTTGTAAATTCTGACGAAGATATGGAATATTGGACTTATTATATTCAATAAATTTACTGTTATGAAACAAGAAACTAAACGTACATTCTGGGCTTTAATAATTATCTTTTTAATAGCTGCAAATGTTTTTACAATCTGGTTTGTTTATCATAAATATAACCAATTAGTAGAGGATCTTACAACCAATAAATATCATAGGCATAGACCCAGATATCCTAATTTAAAACAGAAGATTGTTAATAATTTATCGCTTTCACCTACTCAAATTAAACATTTGAATGTGATTACAAAAAATTTTAGAGATAGTATGCATATTTATCACGATTCTTTGGCATATTATAGGCATTTATTTGATAGTCAAATGCAAAGCTCTAATCCAGATTATGACCTTATGAATTTAGCAGCACATAAAATAGGATACTTTGTCTCTAAAATGCGATTAAATATGCTTGTTTATTATAAAAATATCAGAGATATGCTCTCTGATAGACAACGTCAGCGTTTATCTCGTCTTTTTAAAAATATTCACCCTAAAAAATATAAGCCATGAAAAAACTTCTTTTTCTTTTAATTTTTTTACCTTTTCTATTGTGGGGGCAAAACTATGATCAAAATAAAACGGGGGTAATCTCCGGTAAAGTTGTTGATGAAAATAAAAAGCCTTTGGAATATGTATCTGTATATCTGTATGATAAAAATAATAAGCTTGTTGATGGAACTATTACTAACAAAACTGGTTCTTTTAAGTTCACTGGTTTAAAATATGACACTTATTTTATAGAAACAAAATTTCTTGGTTTTAAAAAG
>CAZWVR010000138.1:0-4933 GCA_964637235.1 uncultured Bacteroidales bacterium
GTTCTTGTAGAGGCTGCCAGAATAGCACGTGGAAATATCAAGGATTTAAAGGAATATAAACCTGAGGATTTTGATGCACTTATATTTCCGGGAGGTTTTGGTGTTGCAAAGAATTTTTCAGATTTTGCTTTTAAGGGTGCTCAATGTACAGTTAATCCTATTGTTGAAAAGGCAATTTTGGATACAGTAAAAGCTAAAAAGCCGATAGGTGCATTATGTATCTCACCGGCAATAGTAGCTCGTGTTTTGGAAGGTGCAAGGGTTACTATTGGTAATGATAAAGCTACGGCAGAGGAGATTGAAAAAATGGGTGCTGAACATGTTATTACTACGCATGGACAAGTGACCATTGACCATAAATACAATGTATTTACTACGCCTTGTTATATGCTTAATGCGACGATTTTGGATATTTATGAAGATGCCACTGCTGTTGTAAAGGCAATAATGGAACATTTGAATAAATAAGGAGCTGTTTAAAAAGTTAATGATATTGTGAGATTTTTTATTGTATAAAATACAAGAAAATAAAAAAGGGGGAGCCTTCTTAGCCCCCCTTTTTATTAGAAGTATTTTCTTAGCATTAGCCCTCCTCGTTATTATCAAAATCCTCAAAGTCAATGTCTTCTGATAGTATGTCTAAATCTTCGAGGTCGTCAATATCCAGATCGTCCCAGTCGTCGGTGTCCAGTGATTCCAGTATTTCTTCTAAATCTTCGTCGCTGATTTCTTCTGCTGAATAATTTTGGAGTATATCCTCGTCAATATCTTCAATAAGTTCGTCTATTTCGCTGTCATCTAATTCGTCAATGATAAAGTCTTCGTCAATGTCAAATTCTTCGTCTAATTCGTCAAATTCATCTTCATCATCATCTTCGTCAAAGAATATTTCATCATCGTCGTTTATGTCATTATATGCAGTCATAGCCCATTTAATGAGCATAGAATTTTCAGAATGTTTCATATTTTTATTTTTTAATTTGTATTTCCAAAGTTAAAAAGAATAGTTTATAAATTCAATTCTTCTTTAACTTTTTCAACGATTGTATCATCTACGAGGATTCTTCCGCAAAATTCGCAGCTAATAATTTTTTTATGAGAGGCTACTTCAATTCTCCTTTGTGGAGGTATTTTGTTAAAGCAGCCTCCACAAGCTTCTCGTTCAATTGGTACAATAGCCAGTCCATTTTTCATAGCATTTCTTATTCTGAGATAGCCTTTAAGCCATCGTTCATCAATTTCTTTAACAATTTTTTCCCGGAGTTTAAGTAATTTTTTTTCTTCTTTTTCTGTTTCTTTTTGAATTTCTTCGAGTTCTTTTTTTGTATCTTTTAGCTCTTTTTCTTTCTCCTCAATTGCTTTTGTTGTTTCTTGAAGTAGCTGATTATTATGTTGTAAATTTTCGGTAAAAGTTTTTATTCGTCTTTCGGCTAATTGTTTATCAACTTCCTGATACTCAATTGATTTTGTAATAGCTGAATATTCACGGTTATTTCTTACTGTATTTAGACGCTCTGTTAATTTTTTTATTTCATCTTCTGCAACTTGTATTTTAAGCTCGTGGTCTTTTATTTGTTTTTCGAGGGTTTGGATTTCGTCTTTGAGTTTCTTTTCTCTTGTTTTCAGACCTGTAAGTTCATCTTCAAGGTCTTTTATTCGTAATGGACTATCTCCTCTTAGGCGATGAATATCATCAATTTTAGAGTCAATTGTTTGTAGTTTGTATAAATTAATTAGAGTTTGTTCAATCGTTTGTTCTTGATATGAAGTTCTTCTTTGCATAATTATATGATTTTTAACGATTTACAAATAATTTACGGGGTTTTTATATTTTGAAATTTCTACTGCAAAACTACTAAAATTTTTTGTTATTAGGTTATAAAAAATTTCATTTATTAAGATTTCTGTTTCATAGTGTCCTGCTTCAACAATAAGTATTTTATTTCTGGCTGTTGAATAGTTGTGATATTTGAATTCACCGGAGATAAAAACGTCATAGCTTTTTGCAATGACTTTGTCTAAGATAAAACCACAAGCGCCTGAACAGATTGCCACTTTTTGGATTTTCTCTTTCACTATATCGGAATATTTGAGGCATTTAATATTTAAAACATCTTTTATTTTCAGTAGAAAAAGTTTGGTATCGATGGGTTGTGGTAAAGAACCTCCGACACCTATACCATATTTAGGATATTGATTTTCAAGCGGATATATGTCATAAGCGACTTCTTCGTAGGGGTGTGCTTCTAATAGTGCTTGAATAACTTTTGAAGTTAGGTGTTCAGGGACGATAGTTTCAATCCTGATTTCAGGTTCATAGTGTATTTTCCCTTTTTCTCCAACAAAAGGATTTGTATTTTCTCCAGCCCGAAAAGTGCCAATGCCTTCAATGTTATAGCTACAACTATCGTAATTTCCTATGACGCCGGCACCTACATTAAAAATAGCTTCCCTGACAAGTTCTGCATAATTTTTGGGCACAAAAGTAACAAGTTTACGGAGTTTATTTTTCAGTGGCAAAAGAGAGTGAATGTCTCTAAGTCCGAGTTTTTCTGCAATACGTTTATTTATTCCTTCCAGAGCGGCATCCAGGGAAGTGTGGGCGGCATAAAGAGCAATATCATTTTTTATTGCGGCAATAACAGCGCGTTCCTCGTATGTATCGCCTGTGAGTTTTTTTATCGGATTAAAAATTATAGGGTGATGGGCTATTATAAGATTAGCACCTTTTTTAACAGCCTCATTTACAACTTCCTCGGACATATCTATGCTTAAAAGCACTTTTTTTATTTCCGCTTCGCGGTCCCCAACAATTAGCCCTGAATTATCATAACTTTCTTGATAGTTAAGTGGATATAGGTTCTCAATAAAATTTATGAGTTCTTTAATTTTCATTTTTTGATAGTTTTATTTTTGGGAGTGTCCCTTCGCTCGCCTGTGGCTCGCTACGGGTCGGCCTTCGGCTGCTATTCAACATAAGAAAAACAAAGGAATGCAATGGTGTGCGTGGGCTTCTGTTGTCGCCTCCGCCACCAAGCATTCCTATATGTTTTCTTTATGTTTCATATTCACCTATGCCCTCACGCTTGTTTGCTTTGAGTGCATTTTTAGGCTTCTGGCTGTTTATTCTCTTTTTGGGCTTGCATTTTAAAATCTTTATTTGGCAACTCTAAGCCATAGCCTTTTATTCTATCTTCACGTTTGAGTAATAATGCAAAAATTAATGATAGTAGCGACAGTGTGAAGAATATTAGCATATCATAGAAATAGTCGTAGCGTAGATTGAGTTTATATTTTGTCGCAACTTGGTATATTGTATCTTTTGCTATTTGGATAGCTAGTTTTTCTATTGCCTTTTTGTCATTAGCAGGTATATTTACTTGCTGTAATTTGTTTATGAGATTTGAGGCTATTTCATTTTTAATTTGTTCTATATTAACATTAGAAGCTGCTTCATAAGTAGCATATTTAACTACAAAGTCTATACCAGCAGCAGTTCCTTTTTCTATTAAAGTATTAAACTCTTTTTTATTAAAATTATATGAAGCCAAAGTTTTTTTATAAGCAGTTTCTATTGCAGTTTTAATTGCATATTTATTTGGAGCAACATCAGGATTAGTTTTATCTAATACATATCCAAGCAATAGAGGAACTGCAAGTAAACCAATATTTTGTATCCAGAAAATTACAGCATAGGCTGTTCCCAGTTGTTTTTCAGGTATAATTTTAGGAACAGAGGGCCACATTGCCGAAGGTACAAGGGAGAAACCAATACCTAATATTATTACCATAGCAGCTGCAATCCACCAAGCTTTGAGGAATGGAAGCATCAATACACCGTGCACGAGTATCAATATCAGTGAGCCTATAACCATTATTGTAGCACCTTTACCTTTGTAGTCGTATATTCCACCAAAAAGAGGAGTAAGAATAATTGTTCCGAATGGTAAAAGTGAAGGTATTAAACCTGCTAATCCTGGCTCTACGTGATATTTATTTATCATTAAATCTGTAGCATAGAATAAGAATGGAAATACTGCTGAATAGAATAACACGCAAAGCAAGGCTATATACCAGAAGCCTCTGTTTGTTATTATGTATTTAATATCTTTTATTCTAAATTCGTCTTCGGGAGATTTAATAATTAGGTCTTTTTCTGAGGCGTCAAGACGTTTGTCTAATACAGAATAATAAATAAAGGAGATAATTCCTAAGAGCATTAAGATTAATGCTAATAAAATTGGAGCTTGAACATTGAAATCTCTTGCTAATGGTAAACTTATAGCCAAAGCCAGTAGTGTTCCTAATCTGGCAATAGCCATTTGCATGCCCATTGCCAGAGCCATTTCTTTGCCCTTAAACCATTTTACTACTGCTTTTGAAATAGTAATACCAATAGCTTCTGTTCCAACACCAAAAAGAGCAAAACCTACTGCTGACCAAAATACCTGTGCTTTTAGCCCAAAAATTTTGCTACCTTCGGGAAAGTGGCTAACTACAGCCCAATAATTTATGGCAGTACCGATAAACATTACGATTGTTGCTCCAAGTCCTGTTTTTCTAATGCCTAATTTATCAAGGATAATACCACTAATAATCAGCATAAAAGCAAAAACATTAAGCCATCCATAAGCTGAAGTATAAGTACCGAAATCGCTACTATTCCAACCTAAAACACTTTCTAAAAGCGGTTTTACAGGTGATAGTGCATAGTTGAAAAAATACGCTCCGAATATTGACAATGATGCCAATATCAAAGCTAACCATCTAGTACCTTTATTTTCTCGTAAACTTTTTTGTATTGTTGTTTCCATTATCATAGATTTTTAAGTTTTATTTCTTTTTTAATTTTTTTTCAGGAAAAAATAATACTATGCCCAGTAAAATGCCCCAAAGAACTGTATAATAAGGATTTGAAGTAATAGGGCAGCTA
>CAZWVR010000139.1:0-4928 GCA_964637235.1 uncultured Bacteroidales bacterium
AGTCATAATATGGGATCAGTTAAGAATCTTTGCACTCGCGCTATCCTACTAGAAAGAGGGAAAATCGTCAGGGATGATATTCCTGAAATTGTAATTACTGAATATTTAAATCAGGTGAAAAATGACGGAACATTCGGAGAACCTCTGGATAATTTTGAGCATAATATATGGGTGCCTGGCTATCTTCTTACGAAAAAAATTTTTTTGAAAAACCCAAAAGGCGAATACTCTGAAGCTTTTAAATTATTTGAACCTATTACTATTGAAATAGAAGTAGAAGTTTATAAAGAAGTGAAAGATTTAATTATTATTGTCCGGTTTGGCTCTGAATTCTATGGACGGATAACATATTCTGCTACTGATAATTTAAAACACGGCGATTATATTAGACTAAAACCCGGTAAATATAAAATTACTGCTACAATAGAACAAAACCTTTTTCCGGGAAATTATAGTCTTTATTTATCTTTTTTTAATAAAGACGGTTATCCTTATGACGGCATAGAAAATTATGGTAGTTTTTCAATAGAAAATTTTAATGATAGCAATGAGATTTTTCACTGGAAAACTTTAAAAGGTTGTAGTATCAATAAGTTGAATTATAAAATTGAAATGCAATGATTGTAAATAAAAAAATTTTTATAACAGGCGGTGCAGGATTTATTGCAAATACTATAATAGCACGTCTTATTGAGCAAAATAAAATTGTGGCATATGATAATTTGCACAGAAATACATTATTTATTTCTCCATATAAGGATCATAAAAATTTAACTTTTATAAAAGGAGATGTGCTTGATTATGAGCACCTTAAAGAGAGTATGAAAGGTGCAGATATTGTTGTGCACGCAGCTGCTATTGCAGGGATAAATACTGTTATCATTCACCCAACTAAAACAATGAGAGTTAATTTAATAGGAACAGCAAATGTTTTACAAGCGGCATTGGAAAATAATGTTTCTGATAGAGTTGTTGTTTTTTCAACTTCGGAAGTTTTTGGTCGTTATGCATACAAAGCAACAGAGGAGGACGAAACTATAACAGGAAGAGTTGGCGAAGCACGTTGGACTTATGCTGTAAGTAAATTGGCAGGTGAACATCTGGCTATGGCATATTATAAAGAATTTGGTTTGCCTATAACTATTGTCAGACCTTTTAATGTTTATGGTCCAGGGCAAACAGGCGAAAGTGCTTTAACGATTTTTATAAAAAGAGCATTGAAAAATGAAGATATTTTTATATACGGAGACGGCTCGCAAATAAGAGCTTGGTGCTATGTTGACGATTTTGTTGAAGGTTTGCTTTTGACTATGGAAGCCCTTGACGCTATCGGAGAGTCTTTTAATATAGGAAATCCACGTGCAGTGACAACTATATATGGATTAGCCCAAACTGTATGTAGAGTGCTTAATTCTCAGTCTAATATAGTTTTTAAACCTCCTTTATCAGCAGATATAGAACTAAGAATACCTTCTGTTAAAAAAATAAAACAAATTCTGGGTTTTGAAGCAAAAATAGATTTACACGAAGGAATTAAAAAAACAGCAGAATGGCTCAAAAAACTATAAGACTTGCTAAACCTAATATCCCGAACAGTGTTTTAAATGAACTTAAAGACATTTTTAATACGGGATTTCTAACACAAGGGAAAAAAGTTGCCGAGTTTGAAAATTTGGTTGCTGATTATTTGGGTGTAAAACACGCATTTTGTGTTTCCTCAGGTACTGCGGCATTACACATTGCTATTTTAAGCTTAAATCTAACAGAAAATGACGAAGTTATTGTGCCTAATTTTACTTTTCCAGCTACTGCTAATGTGGTAGAAATTGTTGGGGCTAAAACTATTTTCGCTGATATAAAAACTACTGATTTTAATATTGATGCTGAAAAATTAGAGTCTTTAATTACAAAGCAGACAAAAGCAATTATTGTTGTACACCAATTTGGTTTAGCCGCAGAAATGAATAAAATAAACTCTATCGCTAACAAATACAATATTACTGTTATAGAGGACGCCGCTTGTGCTTTGGGAAGTGAATATAACGGTATAAAAGTTGGCAATTTTGGTGAAATAGCCTGTTTTAGCTTACATCCACGAAAGGCAATCACAACAGGAGAAGGCGGAATAATCACTACAAATAATCAAAAACTTGCAGAAAAAATTCAAGCATTACGAAATCACGGGTTTTTGAGGTTCGGAACCACTCCTATATTTCCTTTTCCCGGCTTAAATTATAGAATGACTGAATTTCAGGCAGTTATGGGAATTGCTCAATTGAGAATTTTTGAACAAGAACTTCAACATAGACAGAAAATTGCTAATATATACAATGAAATTTTTTCACAAAGCAATTGTGTGAAAGTCCCTTCCGATTTTTCAAATAGAAGGCATACATATCAAACATACCATATTCTTTTAGACGAAAAAATCTCTCGTAATGAAGTTATTGCTTTGATGAAGCAAAATGGTATAGAAACAAACTTTGGGGCTTATGCTGTAAGCACATTAGACTATTATAAACAAAAATATAATATTCCTGACAAAAACTTGTCAAAATCTATCTATGCCTATAAGCAGGGCTTAGCTTTGCCAATGGGTAGCCATCTAACTGAACAAGAGGCTGAAAAAGTAGCAACAACTTTGTTAAAAATTATAAAATGTTGAAAGATTTGCACATAATAAAAAAAGAAATAGAACAGGCTATTTACGACCTTGATTTAAATTTGGAAGGCTTAACAATATTAACAGAAGCAGGCACAGGATTATTTGCTCTAACACCAATAATCGCCGCTCTGGCAAATGCAAAAAAAGTTTATGCTTTGTCAAAAGATACACAGTATGGCACTTTTGAGCAGGTGAAAATAACTGTTGATAAAATAATGGAGCAATACAGTATCCCAAAAGAAAAAATTTCTGTATTAAAACGTGAAGACTTTAAAGATTATGCTAAAATAAATATTATTACAAATCTTGGCCACGTTAGACCATTAGACGAAAAATTTCTTTCTAAAATACCCAAAAATGCAGTAATAAGTTATATGCGCGAAGTATGGGAATATAGAAACGACGATTTAGATATTGATTTATGCAAAAAATATAATATTAAAATTGCCGCTACTGACGAGGAGCACCCTATGGTAAATTGCTTTCGTGAAACAGGTTTAATACCCCTTCAACTTGCAATAGAAAGTAAAATTTCTATTTTTGACGCAAATATATTGATTATCAGTAGAGATAAATTTGGAAAACACATTAAACAAGCCTTTTTACCATTTACGAAAAATATTTTGATATATAGTGATTTTTCACAAAATATAACTCAATTTTTATCCGAAAATTTAAATTTGATTATTACAGCAGATTTTTTGTATCCAGATACAATCATAGGAAATAAGGGATTGATAGCTCCGAATGTTATTAAAAAATATTCGCCTTATGTGAAAATAATTCAATGTTGTGGGAAAAATACCCTGCAGGATATTTTGTCTGAAAAAATTTCAATATATCCAGAAATACAACTTGAGCCAATAAGAATGATTAGAACACTGGCTGATATTTCTTACAAAGCATTGATAAGATTACACGCAGGTGGCTTAAAAGTTGGCGAGTTTTTATATAAAAATTCAAAAATACACAATATACCACCAGAAGTACCTATTAAATTTTTTGATTATGAGTAAATTTACAATAACTAAATACGAGCCACAATATTTTGAGCGATGGAATAATTTTGTTGAAAACTCTTATAATGGAACATTGTTTCATAGGTTAGATTTTCTTGCGTATCATAAAGATAAATTTATATCAAATGAACACCATTTAATGATATTTAAAGGTCAAAGTCTGTATGCAGTCTTACCATTAGCAATTTTTGAAATAAATGGCAACAAGGTTGCAAAATCGCCTTATGGAGCAAGTTATGGTAGTTTTGTGTTTATTGATGCACCTAATTATCAAGCATCTTCTGAAATTATAGACTTATTTATAGACTACTTAAAACAATTGAAAATAAATGAACTTTATCTTACACCCCCATTGTCTGTATATTCTAAATATCATTGCCAGACGTTTGAATTTGCTTTGCTTGAAAGAGGTTTTAAACTTATCAATATTGATATAACAAGCATTTCAATTATCAAAAATAAAGATATTTTTAATAATCTTATTTTTGCAAAAACGAGAAATATAATAAAAAAAGCACAAAAGCTTGGTATTGTGATAAAACAGACGAAACAAGTAAATGATATTTGGCTTTTATTGCAAAAAACTTATGAGAAATTTCAGAAAACACCTACGCATAATGCTTCGGAAATTGATTTTTTGCTAAAAAATTTTTCGAATGAAATTTATGCTTATATCGCTTATTATAACCAAATACCAGTTGCAGGTACTTTGATTTTTAAACTGAACAAAAAAGTCGCTCTTACGTTTTATATTTTTTCAGATAGTGAGTATAAGCAATTGCAAGCTACGTCCTTAGTGATATATACAGTTATGCTAAAAGAACGACAGCAAGGTACTGAAATTTTTGATTTTGGCACATCCTCAATAAATATGAAAGCCAATCCTTCATTGTTTAAATTTAAAGAAGGATTCGGTGCAAAAGGATATTTTCGTAATACTTATAAACTTGTTTTGAAATGAAAAAAATAGATAAAGTCCGAAACTATGACGAACCTACAAGAATTGGTAAGTATGCAATAGATTATGAATGGGAGAATTTACTTTTAAAAATGAATAATAAGCTTTCGGATATAGAACTAGAGCTAATAGAGAATTTACCCAAAAGTAAAAATAATATTATAATTTTTTCTTATGCACCGAGAAGTGGTTCTACATTTCTTTCTCAATTATTATCTAGAACAAAACAATTTAATTATATAACTAATTTTATTGCAAGATTTTGGAAAGCACCTTATTTTGCAGG
>CAZWVR010000140.1:0-4927 GCA_964637235.1 uncultured Bacteroidales bacterium
AGAATAGTATTATCAATTTTTTGCCCAAATAAAAACAATAAAATACCACTCGAACGCCCCTGCATTGCAATTAACGCCAATTTATTAAATATGGACTCTCGCAATTTTTTATCCGGATAAACAGATACAGCCCCTATCTCGTCAAAAATAAGAATAGTGTATTTATGAAGCTTACGAACACCAGTTGCTAACATCTCTTTTTGCGTTCTATCCAAATCTTCTAAAATTAAATCCAAAAATCTATCTAATTGTTGAATGTTACCCACAAATTCTATAAATGGAATGGATTTATACCGCTTTAGCTCTACTCCTCCTTTCAAGTCCACCATGTAAAGCTTGTTAATCTGTTCTTTATTAAATAGAAAATTAATACTAAGCAGTTGCATAAAATTACTCTTGCCACTTCCACTTTCGCCCACTATTAAATGGTGGTCAAGCGTTGATAAATCCCTGTATAAAAATTCCTGTTCATATATTCCAAGAAAGATATAACCCTTTTGTAGCATTAAACTCCATTCAAACTCATAATAATTTGGTAATTTATAAAATATAAGCTCAACGGAACGCTTATTTTTAGGATATATTGAAACTTCATAGTTTTGTGTAAGTAAACCCAAATAATGCAGAATACGCTCTTTTTCTTTTCTGTAATTCTCAATATCAAGAGCGATAAAATTACTAAATGTTAGTGAAAATCTCCCTAGCTGTTTGGTGTATATATCAGTTAGTAAGCGTTTTGATTTTATTGTTTTTTTAAAGAGAAAAAAATCAAGAAAGAGTGTTCTCTTATTCCTATTCTCTGTAAAAGTATTATGCAAAAATATACCGTGAAGATTAAGAGCATAGGGCATATTTATATAGTTCCAATTTTTTATATAATACAAGCTAACTAAAACAGCACCAAGACCCAAAAAATAGTATAACTTCCACAAATTTTTTTGAAGATTTACATTAGCTATATCTACATAAAGAATATAAGCAATACATACTAAAAAGCCCACAATAAGCAGGCTTTTTAAATAGCTTAGTAATCCGTGTATCATGAGATTATTTCACCATTGAATCGCTTTGAGTAAAGTAGAGCTTATTTTGATAAGTTGAAACTTTTATAGGTATTTTTACATTTGCACCTTCTTTTATAATAGGAATATCTACATTCTCTGTTATTTTAACTTGTTGTATTTCTACTCCACCATCGTCATTTTTGTTAAGAAACTGTGCATAAACTGTTTCCTCGTCGTTGTATGTTTTTTTTGCAACAGCGTAAACTGTACCAATGTATAATAATTTAGAATTCATAATAATTACCTCTATATATTTTTTTATATTGTATTTTTTCGTAGACTAATTTATGGTCTATGAAAAATGTAAAGCTATCTGTTTTATAACTGTAGCCACCTGCGGTTTTTGACCTCGTTTGAACTTTTATAAGGGTAAATAATTTATCTTTTATGAAATTATTTAGTACCTTTTTCCCACTCTTTTTATACTGTATTCTTAGCGTATATAAATTGCTCATTAGAAAGTAAAATAGATTCACTTTTTCCCTTTTTACAAGCTTTAACAGCTCCTCTTTTTCTTTACTATCTATACCGTGATAGATAGTCCTAAAATCTCCCAAAGATAGAGGGAGATTTGACATTGTAATTGTTCTTATTTTATTAGCTTTTTTCCAGCCGTCTATTAGGCGTGCTATAAAAAAATCAGCTTCATCTTTTAATTGCTTGGTAACATACTTCATTAGATATTTTGAAGCTCTGTTTATCCCAGTTTTAACGCCATTTTTTGTGTCGTTAAACATATCAAAATCTATTTGTTCTAGTTCAAACTCACTCACAATCTTATCAAATATTTTTTTGACCAACAAGTGATTTTCGGCACTTGTATAAAATAAAATATGAAAGTGAGGAATGAGTGTTTTATGCATCTCCACGACCTTAATATATAGTAGCTCTTTGCCAATTTGTTTTTTTACTCGTTTATAGAAGACGCGGTAAATATGCTGTAAATAGTCATATCCATTTTTTATAGCATCTTCAAGTGTATTAAATTCAAACTCGGTATTATTTGCTACATATATATGTTTATTACGTACCTTAACACCCCTGAAAGGGTGGTATAATGATGGAAGTGTAAGTGTTATAAAAATTGGTTCCAGTCCCCTATTTCGTGCAATTTCTTCTATAGCATACACTTTTTGCTCAATGCTTTTTGTATATTTTTTATGCTCTTTCTCGAATGCATGAGATTTTTTTACTACTTCACCTGTTTGTTGATTGACAAAGCTTATTTTGTCCAAAAAATCTTGTTGTTTTTGTTCTTTGTGTAAACTCAATTTGTAGTATTGATCTCTTAAAGAAATATACTTTTGATATCTTTGTGTCTTTTGTAATTTTTTTGTGGAATACAGCATATAATCCTCCTATTTTTTGCTATATTCCTATAAAGGAAGTGCTTTTTGCATAGATTTGAATTTGAAAAAAGCTTGTTTTGAGATGTTTTTAAGTAAGATATGAGAGTTATTTTGCACCTTCTAATATTGTAGTAATAAGAAAAATAAAAAAATTTGACAATTTGCAAGAAAAAACTAAAGTTTGTGAAATTTGAAGTAAAATTCTTCAAAAAAAATGGATTAAACATGTGTAAACCAGTAATTAAATGGGTCGGCGGGAAAAGACAACTTTTAAATGATATAAAAGCAAATATGCCAGAAAAATATAATAGATATTTTGAACCATTTATTGGAGGAGCTGCTTTATTTTTTGAATTAAAACTAGAGAATGCTTTTATCAACGATTATAATCATGAGTTAACTAATCTATATGAAATAATTAAAACTAAGCCACATGAGTTAATTAAAGACTTAAAAAAACATAAAAATAATGAAGAATATTATTATGCTTTGAGGGCATTAGACAGAGAACCTGCTAAATATAAAAGAATGTCTAAGGTTAAAAAAGCAAGTAGATTTATCTTTTTAAATAAGACAGGATATAATGGACTTTATAGAGTTAATCAAAAAGGACAAAATAATGTGCCTTATGGAAGATATTCAAATCCGACAATATTTGAGGAAGATAATATTCTTGAATGTAGTAAGTATTTGCAATCTGCAACAATTACAACGGGAGATTTTGAAAATATTAAAGAGTATATTAAAGAAGGTGATTTTATTTATTTTGATCCTCCATATGTACCTTTAAATGCAACTTCAAATTTTACAGCTTATACAGATAAAGGTTTTGACGATGATATGCAATTTAGATTAAAAGAGTTGTGCGATTATATTGATAGTATTGGAGCTTATTTTTTATTATCAAATTCTTATACTGAATTTATTTTAGATTTGTATAAAGGCTATCAAATTGTTACTGTAGAAGCAAATAGAGCTTTAAACTGTAAAGCAAGTGGGAGAGGTAAAATTAAAGAAGTCTTAGTCAAAAATTACTAAGGCTTTGGGAGAATGAATTATGGCTAAATTAAAATTTCACCAATCATGGAAGAATATCTTTGATAAATATAAATTATTAAACGATATTAAGCGTAATGGTTATGTAGATATTACAGCAGATGCTATCAAAGCTGTTGAAGGAAAAGAACCACGAAATCTAACAAAAGTGGATTTTAGAGAAAAGCTTCCAAATATCATGAGAGAAGAAGGTTTGTCAATTCTTGCTATTAAAAATGGCTTATATAGAATTGCACCAAACGACCCATTTATTGATATTGAAGAAAAAATAAGCACTGAAATTATAGAATTAGAGGCTCCTCAAAATATTATAAGTATTGATCCTTTTAATATCAAATCAGAAAGTGCTGCTTTAGATATTGCGGCTGTATCTGATATGCATAGAATAGTATTTGGAGAAGAAAGCCAGCTAACTATTAGAGGACGATTAAGAGGTACTTTGGAGTTTAATATTGGGAAAATACCATACAATATTGAAGGTGTGCAAATAGAGGTGGACGGTGGCTATGAAGTAAGTAATGCTATTCATTTAATAGAAGCAAAAATTGGTTATTCCAATAATATAAATATTAGACAACTTTTATATCCTCAATTATTTTGGGAAAAACAAATAAATGGTAGAAAAGATATTAAGAGTTATGTATTTTATTTACAAGGTGATATTTTTAGGTTTATTCCTTACTACTATGACGGAGTTATAGGATATGCTGAACATTCAGAAGAAAAGGCTTTTTGCTTTATTCACCCAAAAACTAATTTCTCTCTTTATGATATTACAGTAAATCAAAGTAATATTGATAAAAATATACCATATCCACAAGCAGATAGATTTGAAGTTATACAAAATATGCTTCTTTTAATTGCTGAAAATGAGTGTATTACAAAAGAGGATTTAAGCTCTAAATTTGATATTGTAGATAGGCAAATAGATTATTATTTTAATGTGTTGAAATGGCTAAAAGTTGCTAAAGAAAAAGAAGAATGTTTGATATTGACAAGTAAAGGGGAAAAAATATTGAAATATCCTTTCAAAAAAAGAACAGAGGAGTTTGCAAAAATAGTATTTTCTGAACCTATCGCAAATGCTATTTTGCATGAAAAAACTATTAATGAAAATATTTTTGAGGACTATAAAGTAAAAAGTGTTTCAACACAAAAGAGGCGTATCCAGACAATTAAAGCTTGGATTAAATATTTTAAAGACATTATAGAAAATTAGCCTATTTTTTAAATAAATAAGAGAGTATTAAGTATTGTGATAGTATCATTCCGTTAACAAAAATTAGTTGCACTAATTGTTGCACTTTTTGTTGCTCTAAAATTTAATGATTTCCTGTAATTGGGATTTCTTAAAATGGTTCATCGGGTCTCTCTCTTGACACCATTTCTTAAGATACTTTTCTACATTCCGGATTAGCTCAGCGGTAGAGTAGGTGACTGTTAATCACTTGGTCGCTG
>CAZWVR010000141.1:0-4699 GCA_964637235.1 uncultured Bacteroidales bacterium
TAACAGTATCAATTTTTCTAATAGGAATTGAATATATGGTTATTTTGTTTTTATAATAACCAAAGGTCTCTAATTTCTGAATATTTCTGTTATCTAATTTAAAAAATCCATTTTTATCAGAAAAGACGACAAAGTGCCTTCCATCAATAAGGGTAACAGTTATAGGATGAAAAGCAGCTGGTTGATTCAAATATTTATTAAAGATGCGCCCTTGAATTTGTGCAATAGCTGTCTGTATAAAAAACAACAATGTAAAAAAAGAAATAAGTCTCACTTTAAAAAAATTTCAATCTTGCCTATAAAAGTAAAGAAAAATTATAAAAAAAACAAATTTTAATTTTTTTTGTCTATATCTATTTTTTTAACCTCTATTTTTTTATCCACTTTAATTCCCTCAGGCGGATTTTTTGCTAACTCGTTGATTTCTTTAACGAATATTTCAATATCTTCTTGTGTAAACCCCTTTTCCAAGGCAGCTTCTTCAAGTGTCCCCCAAATAGGTTCTCCGCATACTATACATCTTATACCTTTCTCCATTAAATATTTTACAGCACCAGGGACACTTTCTACTAATTCCTCAATGGTTGTATCTTTGGTTATCATAGTTTATATTTTAATTACGTCAAAGATAACAAAACTTAATTACTTTCCAAAATTATACAAAGTAATTTTAACGCGCTGCATAAACTTTTTTAGTTATTTAAAAGTTAATATTATTTTGAAATTCAGAAAACTTTATATATTTGTACTTAAAATGAGTTAATGCGAGTATTTTTTAGTATATTTTTTCTACTATTCCCTTTACTATCGTTTCCACAGACTTATACAATTTTTAAAGGAGATACCATAAATAAGATTGATAAAAATGGATATAGACAAGGGAAATGGATTTTTTTTGAAAAAAATTATAAAGATAGCATTTCAGTAATAGGATATTACAAAGATGGACAGAAAAATGGACTATGGACTTATTTTTATCCTAATGGAAATATAAAAGCAATTATAACATATTCAAATAATAAAAAAGAAGGACCTGTAAAACTTTATTATGAAAATGGCAAATTAGAAGAAGAAGGATACTGGAAAGGAACTAAATGGGTAGGAGAATATAAAAGATATTATCCTAATGGTAAATTGCAGTATCATTGGTTTTACGATAAAACAGGTAGGAGAACAGGTAAACAAGAGTATTTTTACGAAAATGGGAAAAAATATATTGAAGGAGAATGGAAAGATGGCAAAGAAAATGGCGAAATGAAAGAATATTATACTAATGGAAAAATAAAAAAAATAACCCATTGGCTTGATGGAAGTAAAAACGGTAAAGAAATCCAATATGCAAAAGATGGTAGAAAAATATTTGAAACATACTACATAAATGGGAGTGAGGATCCATCACGTCGTTTAGTATATAATGACCAAAATAATGAAAATTCGCAACCAGTAGATACCTTGCAAACAATTATGAGTTCCTCAGCTGATTCTTTAAATTTATTCCAAGGTACAGGATATTTCAAAATATATAGTACAAATAAAAAATATCTGATAGAGGAAGGATATTTTCAGAAAGGACATCTTATAAATGGCAAAAAATATAAATACGACAATAACGGAAAAGTTATAAAAATCATAATTTATAAAAGAGGAAGACCTCAGGAGATAGTAAAACCCTACAAAAATTATAAATCTAACACAGACACAATATATTAAAACTTAATATATGAAAAAAATAGCATTATTACTCGGGATTTTATTAACAATTCTCTCGTGCAATCAACCAAAAAGTAATAAACATAAAGCCAATGAAGTAAATCTCAACGATCGTCTGTTAAATGCATTAGTTTGGTATAATAAATCAGCTGAAAAACGAGCTATTTACTATCAAACATTTAATATCGCTAAAAAGATAGTGCTTAAACAATTACAAAAAAAGCACGATAAACCATTAGCTGTAATAACCGATATTGACGAGACAGTACTTGATAATTCCGGTTTTGAGCTTAGTCTGTTAAAAAACAATGTCAAATATTCCGACAGCTTATGGTCTAAATGGGAAAATGACACTAAGGCAGTAGCTTTACCGGGAGCTGTAGAATTTTCTCAGTTTCTGAAAAAAAATAACGTTGAACTTTTTTATATTTCTAATCGTTCTATAAAAGCCTTGAAATCCACTATTGAGAATTTACGAAAAGAAGGTTTTGCATATGCTGATAGCGCTCACCTCTTACTTCGTAAAAATACAAAAGATAAAACCGCCCGTAGGAATATTGTTAACAAATCCCATACAGTTATTTTATTACTGGGTGACAATCTACGCGATTTCGACGAAAAATTTAAATATGAAACAACTATAAGCGGCTGGCAAAAAGTTGACGAAAATAAAGACCTTTTTGGAACTAAATATCTAATAATGCCAAATCCGCTATATGGGCAATGGTTACATCTGGTAAAAGGTTCTTCCTTAGAGGACTTTCGTAAATTTCTTATAGAAAATTATTGATAATCAGTAAATTATTTTTGTATACAATACAAGCAAAAACAAAAGGTACCAAAGGGAAAAAATTATCATCACGAAGTTTATTACCATTCTGACTGAAAAAATACAAAAACATTTAAGCTGTCTTAGTTTCTACTATGGAAATAATCTATTGCATTAGTATGAGAAGATACTAACTAAAATGCAAAAGTTTTTATAACTTTGCTCAGCGAAGTTTTAATAAAAATTTTTATGCCAAATAACAGTAAACAAGAAAAAATAAAAGCCTTCGGGCGTCTATTGGATATTATGGACAGATTGCGAAAAGAATGCCCATGGGATAGAAAACAAACTTTTGATACAATTCGACCGCTTACTATTGAAGAAGCTTATGAACTCTCAGAAGCAATTTTGGAGAAAGATTTCGAAAAAATAAAAAAGGAACTTGGAGATTTATTATTACATGTAGTATTTTACGCAAAAATGGGAGACGAACAGCAATATTTTGATATTAAGGACATTATAGATGCTTTATGTGATAAACTTATATACCGACATCCGCACGTATTTGGAGAAATAAAAATTGACGACCCTAACAAAGTTAAAGAAAACTGGGAAAAGCTTAAATTAAAAGAAAAAGGAGGAAATAAAACAGTTTTAGGTGGAATACCCTCATCTTTGCCACCTGTTATTAAAGCCTACCGAATTCAAGAAAAAGTATCTAATGTTGGATTTGACTGGGAAAATAAACAAGATGTATGGGAAAAAGTAAACGAAGAAATAAACGAAGCAATAACAGAAGCTAAAAATGAAAATACTGACAAATTAGAAGAGGAAATCGGAGATGCTTTATTTGCTTTAATAAATGCTGCTCGCCTATACGGCATTGACCCAGAAAAAGCCTTAGAAAAAACTAATAAGAAGTTTATAGAACGCTTTAACTTTGTAGAAAAAAATATTATGAAACACAAAGGAGGATTTCAACAAGCAACCCTTAATGATATGGAGGAATACTGGAATAAAGCAAAAAAAAGCAACAATGAAGCTTTACACGGAAGTGCCGATTGAACCATATCCTTTTAAAATCTCTTATTACGATAAATTGATGTTTATAGGCTCGTGTTTTACCGAAAATGTTGGACAGAAATTTAAACAATATTTTTTTTCTACTCTAATAAATCCTTTTGGAGTTCTTTATAACCCTATGTCCGTAGCAAAAGCATTGGAAATAATATATTTGCAAGAATTTTTTACTCCTGAGATGTTAGAATTTGCTAATGGCAAATGGTTTTCCTACTATCATCATAGTCGGTTTTCACATTCAAATAGAGACGAAGTGCTTTTTTCTATCAATAAACAAATCTCCAAAGCTGCAAATTTCCTCAAACAAACAAAATATCTTTTTATAACTTTTGGGACTGCACGAGTTTATCGTTTGAAAAAAACAGGAAAAATTGTTGCTAATTGTCATAAACAGCCTTCCGACCTTTTTGAACGTTTTCTATTAACACCTGAACAAATCATTAACAAATACCAAAAACTTATATCTGAATTGCGGAAATATAATCCAAATTTAATCATAATCTTTACAATTAGTCCCATACGACATCTTAAAGATGGATTTTTTGAAAATAATGTAAATAAAAGTGTACTTTTCCTGGCTATCAATGAATTGTTGAATATAAAAGATGTTTACTATTTCCCTTCGTATGAAATAGTAATAGACCAGCTTCGAGATTACCGTTTTTATAGCGAGGATTTAATACATATTTCACCTATGGCTGTTAATATTATCTGGGAAAAAATTTCAGAGGCAATGATTGACAGCAAAAGTAAAAATATATTTGATGAAATTATTAAAATACGTAAAGCCTATGAACATAAGCCTTTGGATAAAAATTCAAGTTCATATAAACAATTCATTATAAACACATTAAATAAAATAAAACAAATTTCTCAGCAAATGCCTAATATAGACTTTTCGGAAGTACTCGAATATTTTGAAAAAGAATTTTCATTGATAGATCAAAAATAAATAAGAGACTGCCAAAGTCAACAGTAAAAAAATTAAGATCGCCATAATGAATTCTTCCCGAAGGAATTATCCAAAAAGTCAAGGATATTGTAAATTTTAATGACATTCAGAAATAATTTTTTGTGGAAGAAAAACAAAGAGGCTGTCTAAAAAGTCCCCCTCTGTTTGTAATCAGAGGGGGCTTAGGG